>JAGDMX010000172.1 GCA_017860725.1 Chloroflexota bacterium
GACCGGCTGGCAGGCGCATCCACCCAGCCGGTGGGCGCGCTGGCCTGGGACAAGCCTGCCATTCCCGTAATCGTGGATACCGACCTGTCGATGGACGATCACCTGGCCTTGCTCTTCCTGCTGCGGCACCCCGGCGTGCAGATCAAAGCCATCACTGTCTCCGGGACGGGTGAGGTACACTGCCAGCCTGGGGTGCGCAACATGCTGGATATCTTGGAGAACCTGCAGGCACCTGAGATCCCGGTGACCTGCGGGCGTGAGACCCCCCTGGCCGGCGACCATGTA
The DNA here is from genome assembly GCA_017860725.1 of Chloroflexota bacterium. Classification (GTDB taxonomy): domain Bacteria; phylum Chloroflexota; class Anaerolineae; order Anaerolineales; family UBA4823; genus CTSoil-045. The sequence goes on from JAGDMX010000172.1 coordinate 286, forward strand.
TTTCCGGATACATGGCGCCAGGGAGCCGATACGCTGTACGGAGTCAGCCTGCCACCTGGCACGCGCCAGCCGTATGCCGGTAACGCCGTCGAGCTGATGCGCTCAGTGTTGGAGCAAGAGCCCGAAAAAGTCACCCTGATCACCCTCGGCCCGCTGACCAACCCGGGCGAGGCGCTGCAGGCCCATCCAGACCTGGCCGGCGAGATCGAGCGCATTTACATCATGGGTGGGGCGGTAGATGTACCCGGCAATGTCGGCGTTTCTACCGGGCAGATCGACAATCAGGTCGCCGAGTGGAATATCTACGCCGACCCATCCTCCGCCAACCTGGTGCTGCGTGCCGGCGCGCCGGTCACACTCGTGCCGTTAGACGCCACCAACTACGTCCCGGTGACGATGCCGTTCCTGGGACAGCTGGAGGCTAACCGTGAGACTCCCGCCGCCCAACTGGCATACGACCTGATGTCGGCGCGCAGAGATGTGATCCTATCGGGTGGTGCGTCCTTCTGGGATGTGCTCACCGCCGCGGTTGTGCTGGACGGCAGCCTGTCCTCCTATAAAATCGGAGGGATCGTCGTGGAAGAGGCCGAAGGCCCAACCAGCGGGCAGACCCGTCTGGATGCCAGCGGCCCTAAGGCGATTTATGCCATCTGGGCGGATGGGTCGCGTTTCGAAGAACAGTTTCTTCAGGCGCTCAATCGTTGAATCTTTTGATAGCCCTGACCCGACCAGCATGAAGGTATTTATTTGAACGCTAGTTCGCCAGCAACCTTAAAAGAATACTCCAGCGCATCCTTGAAGGGCGTCTGGCTGTGGCTGGCGCGCCTGGCCTGGCTGCTGGTATTGCTTGCCAACCTGGTGCTGATTTATTTCTTAATGCCACGCACCCCGACGGCGTTGTTCCTGGATCCAATCTTCAAAAACAGCTTCCGGGCGGTGCAGGGCTTACTCAGCCTGAATGCCTATGGTTGGTATGTGCTGGTAATTTACTACCTTGTGTTGCTCACATTCCTGCTGGTCGGGGTGTTCATCGCCTGGCGCAGGTCCTCCGACTGGATGGCGCTGCTCACCTCTGCCACGCTGATTACGATAGGGGTCCGCTTCGGTCAGACCTCTGCTTACGAGACCGCATACAATGTATTGCCCGGCTATGACTGGCTGGTATCGTTCGACCAGATCATTGAGCTGGGTAGTGTCCTGGGTATGCTCTTGTTGATCTATCTGTTTCCCGATGGGAGGGTTATCCCCCGCCGCCTGGGTTGGGCGGTCGCTGCCATCCTGGCAGTTGTGATCGCGATTGCCTTCTCTCCCATTGACCAGACCTACATGTGGCCTGCCACCGTCCTGGGTGCAGTCCTGCTCTTGGTGGGCGGGATTACCAGCCAGGTTTACCGCTACCGGCGCGTATCTACCCCACTCCAGCGCCAGCAAACCAAGTGGGCGGTATTTGGCTTTTTAATTTATCCCTTGTTCGTCTTTACCTTGGGTGCATTTCTGGCTTTTTTGCCATCTGACCAGCGCCATCCACTGTGGGATCTGCTTTATTTGCACTTGACCGTCCTGGCCTTGCTGCTGATCCCACTCACCCTGAGCATCTCCATCCTGCGCTACCGCTTGTGGGATATCGATGTCATCGTTCGCCGTACGCTGATCTACGGTGCCCTCTCCTTGACGCTGGGTGCGATTTTCTTAAGCAGTGTGGCACTGCTGCAGATGGCGTTTTCCAGGGTTACCGGTGAGCGCTCGGCGGTCGCCACGGTTATTTCCACCTTGCTGATCGCCGCCCTGTTCAATCCCCTGCGCAAGCGCATCCAGACCGATATCGACCGCCGTTTCTACCGCCGTAAGTACAACGCCGAGCAGGTCATTGAGCGCTTCGCGGCTAAGGCGCGCCAGGAGACAGACCTGGAGCAATTGACCGCCGAGCTGCTGGCAGTGGTGCAGGAAACCATGCAGCCGCAGAATGTGTCACTATGGATGCTACCACAAAAAAAGAAAGACTGATATCAAACCGGCAGCTCGGCTGCCTGGGGCTGTTCATTGGGCTGGCGGTACTGGCTGCCCTGTTTGTTTGGGTTTTGCTGCGTTTCAGCACGCCAACCCCGGTGCTATTCTATGCTGGAGAGGCGAAGGATTACCTTCCAGGGCAGGCGCCGCGCCTGTTCTCCAGCGAGAGCGACTTTTTTTACTTGCTTAATCTCGAGGGTGAGCTTATTGCTGTGGTTGCCCGCGCTAAGGAGCGCCTCGGTAGCTGCCTGGTTCATTGGAGTACTGTCGAGGACGCCTTCATTGATCCCTGCCTGGGCACGCAGCTTTCCCGAGATGGCACCTACCTCGGCAAAGGACCGCCCTACGATCTACGCCGCCTACCGATTCATGTGCAGGATACCCCGGTTTGGGTCGACCTTGGCTACCGGTGAGATGCCCATGAACCGATCGGATAAATCCTTGTTAGCTCCGCCCTGGTTACTGCTGATCATTGGAGTGATCAGCCTGCTGACTCCGATGTTATTCTTAACCTACCAGCTACGCAGCCCATCGGATGGCGCGCGTATTTCCAAGCGGCCGGATGCGATAACATCTCGTGGCATCCGGGTACACGTGCTTTCCGAGCAGACATCTCTGCAGGAAGGTGATCTGGTCATCGCCGTACAGGGTATCAACATGAATACCTGGACCGCGATGCTCTGGCTACCCGGGGACGAACTGGCACGCTGGAATGAAGGAGAAACCGTCCAATACCGTGTGCAACGTGGCGACCGTGTCCTGGATGTTCCGGTCGTTCTCGGGTCGCAACCGGTAGCAGCCATCCTAGCCGAGAATTGGGGGGTGTTGCTATTTGCCCTGGTGTTCCAGCTGGTGGGTGTCTTTATTCTTTTTCAGCGGCCCAGGGAGCCGGCCGCACAGGCATTGTTCCTGTGGGGAATCCTAAGCGGCCACTTTTACGTCTGGTCCTCTTACCTGCAGGTTTACGACCTGGTCAACAGTTTTGGCTTCTGGTTTTACTGGATCGCCGCCAGCTTCCTGTGGCTGACCCACTGGCCCGCCGCTCTGCAACTGGCGCTTACGTTTCCCAAACCGCTGCCGGCTGTCCAGCACCGCCCATGGTTGATCTGGTCCGGCTACCCGGTTTCCTACCTTACTTACGGCTTGTTTTTAGCCTTCAGCCGCTGGCAATCGGCCAGCCTGCTGGACTGGGTAGGCCAGTGGTACCGCGGCGATGTGCTGGTCGGCCTCGTCTTCTTTATCCCTGCCCTGTTGATCATTGGCCGTCAGTATCGGCTGCATCAGCATGGCCCAGACCGCCAGAAAATCCAATGGGTGGTCTTCAGCGGCATATTCTCCGGGAGTCTGGCTGTTTTCTTATACCTGGTACCGGAGTTCCTCGGGCTTCCCAGCCTGGGTGTAAACGCCATGGGAGTATTGCTGCTGCCCTTCCCGTTGGCAATTGCCGTTGCCATCTGGCGTTACCATCTCTTTGACATTAACTTAATCATCAATCGGACGTTGGTTTACGGCTCCCTGACAGCTACCCTGACCTTGCTCTTCATCGCCAGCATCACAATCCTTCAATTCCTCTTTACCAGGCTCACCGGCGAGCGCTCGGCAGTCGCCACGATCATCTCCACCCTACTGATCGCCGCCTTGTTCAACCCGCTGCGCAAGCGTATCCAGACCGATATCGATCGGCGTTTCTACCGCCAAAAATACAACGCCGAACAGATCGTGTCGGAATTCGGCGTTCGGCTGCGCGAACAGGTCGATCTGGATGAGATGTGTACCCATCTTCTGGAAGTGGTTGAACGAGCGCTACAGCCTGAGCATGTTAGTTTGTGGCTGTTGTCGTCAAAAAACAAGGTCGATTCCAGCCCACCAGGCGATGATGGGTGATCTTTATCACCTGCAGCCACGGCAGTATGGCACTTGACAGTCTCCCGAATATTATTTAACCTCATAATTGGAGATGTATCTTACCCGTGACGCCATGAGCGATGCAATGGGAGTGGACCAGTTACGCCTGGAGAGTGAGTTGCGCGTCTTGACCGAGATCGCTAAGACGCTCACCTCACCGCTCGAATTGCCCGAGCTGCTGGATGCCGTCCTGCATAAGATTGCGGAAGTTCTAGAACCTGCCGAAGCCGGCACGATTATGCTATGGGACCCATCAGGAGGCCTGTTCCGCACCGTTGCCTCCTTTGGTTTCGAACGCGAAGCACTCCAGCGCATCGGCATCCAGGCCGGCGAGTCAATTTCCGGAAAAGTGTATGACAGCGGTAAAATCTTGTTGCTCGAAAACACGCAGGCCGTTGCGCAAGCGATGGGCGACTTGCGCCAGGCTAATCGGTTATTCCTCCACCAAGCCATGCGCAAAGACAGCCCTCCACAAAGCTGCCTGGCGGTGCCTTTGCAGGTGGAGGGACATAAATTTGGCGTGCTGGTGTTGTTTACCTTACATAAGCCGACCGCCTTTGCCTATCACGACCTGCCCTTCGTGCAATCCCTGGCCGATTTGATCGCCCTGGCGATCGACCGCGCCAGCCTGCAAGCCCGGGCGGATGCTGTCCGTCAGGCACACCTGGAAGAGCACATGCGCTCGGAAGTCATGGCTGCCCTTTCCCACCAGTTGCGCATGCCCCTATCCGCCATCAAAGGCTACGCCTCTGCCATGCTGCTGCCCGAATTAAACTGGAGTGATGCCAAGCGCAGTGAGTTTCTTGGCCTGATTGACGAAGAGTGCGACAGCATGGAAACGCTGATCGCTGATATGCTCGACTCAGCCCTGATCGATGTCGGCCAGCTCAAGGTAGAGCGGCAGCCAATACGCCTGCCACGCCTGGCGACCGAGATCGCCAATGAGATGCAGCATCGCACCGAGCTGCACGACCTGCTGGTCGATTTCCCCACCGATTTCCCGCTGGTTGAGGCGGACCCGCATTGGGTTAAACAGGTTTTTCGCAATGTGCTGGACAATGCCATTAAGTATTCCCCCGAAGGCGGCCTGATTGTTATACGCGGCGAGGCGCGCCTGACAGATATCTTGATCTCGGTCGCGGACCAGGGGCTGGGCATCTCGCCCGAGGATCTAATCCCCTTGTTCGAAAAATATTTCCGCGCCAAATATCATAATGGCTATCATATCAGCGGCACGGGACTGGGATTGCCAATCGCACGTGCCATCGTCGAGGCGCACGGCGGGCGCATCTGGGCTGATAGCAAGCTCGGTGAAGGCACCACAGTCTACTTTACGCTTCCGCTCCAACTCTCCCTCAGCCAGGAGGCTGCTTAGCATTATGGAAAAGACCCGCATCCTGGTGGTTGACGACGAGCCCAAGCTGGTGCGACTGGTGCGTGAAATTTTAACCGCCGCCGGCTATGAAGTCATGGCCACCTGCAGCGGCGACCAGGCCATCGAGATGGTTGCCCAGGAACGGCCCGACCTGGTGCTGCTGGATATTCTACTCTTTTATGGCAGCATGGATGGCTATCAGGTTGCCCGCCGCCTGCGCGAGTTCAGCGACGTGCCGATTATTATGCTCACTGCCAAGGCACGCGAATCTGATCTTCTGCAAGGCTTCGAGGCTGGCGCTGATGACTACATCACTAAGCCGTTCAGCGCCAAGGAGCTGCTGGCGCGCATCAAGGCCGTCCTCAAGCGATCTCTATCTGCCGACCAGGCTCCGTCTGAATCACTGATCACCTGCGGCGATCTTCAGATCAACCTGGCCAGCCGCCGGGTGAAAGTCGC
>JAGDMX010000173.1 GCA_017860725.1 Chloroflexota bacterium
GCTTCCGGGAAATCCTGGATGGCAAGCACGATGACTTACCCGAGCAGGCATTTATGATGGTTGGCACAATTGAAGAGGCGCGGGAGAAAGCCGAGCGACTTGCCCAATCGTGAGCAAGATTATCACCGCGGGCAGCGTTCAGCCGTGATTGGAATGATTGGCGAAGGATTTGCGACAAGCGTTGAACCGCGAAAGGGTGCAAGGTTATGCCTATTCGAGTTGAGATAGTTTCCCAGGATCGCATGGTTTATCAGGGGGATGCGGATATCGTCATCCTGCCTGGGTCGGATGGAGAGATGGGTGTGTTACCAAATCACGCCCCCTTGCTTTCCACGCTGAAATACGGGATATGTAAGGTGCGCAGCCAGGGGGATGAGGAGATTTTTGCTATATCCGGTGGGATTGTTGAAGTCCAACCGGACCTGGTTACGGTCCTGGCTAATGCAGCCGAGAACGTCGCAGAAATCGATGTAGCCAGAGCCGAGGCTGCCAGGCAGCGTGCCGAAGAGCATCTGAAGCACGGACCTCCACCCGATACCGATGCGTATCTGGTAATGGAAGCTGCACTAAAACGTTCCAACCTGCGCCTGGAGGCGGCACATAAATACCGGCGGGCACACCAAACAGGGCGCGTGCACGGGATAGACCAGGAAGAGCGGTAACCTTACATGGCCCTCTTTTCCAAAGAACTGGGCATCGATCTAGGCACAATGTATATCCGTGTGGTAGAAGGAGGGCAGGTAGTCCTCCAGGAACCCACAGTCGCGGCGATTGTTGTCCAGGAGCAAAAAATGGTCGCCTGGGGACAGGAAGCCCAAGATATGCTGGGCCGTGTCCCCGAGTCCCTGGAAGTAATGCGCCCACTCCAATCTGGCGTCATCGCCGATTACGAAGTTACCGAGTATATGTTGGAAGCTTTGTTGCGTAAAGTCAGCGGTTCGGTGCGCCTGTTTCGTCCAACGGTTATGATCACTGTGCCACACGGAGTCACCAGTGTCGAAAGCCGAGCGGTGCACGAAGCTACACTGCAGGCAGGCAGCCGGGAAGTCAGCCTGATTCAGCAGCCGCTGGCGGCGGCCATTGGTGTGGATTTGCCTATCGGCACACCTTCCGGGAATATGCTGATTTGCCTGGGGGGCGGCACTACCCAGGCAGCGGTGCTGGCTATGTACGGCATTGTTGCTGCTGAGACGTTGCGAAGTGGCGGCATGGCACTGGATGAAGCCATTGTGAGTTATGTGCGTAAAAAGTACGGCCTGATTATCGGGCAGCTAACTGCAGAGCAGATAAAAATTAAAATTGGCGCCGCAGTTCCACAAGATGAAGAACAGAGCCTAGAAATCCAGGGGCAAGATCAGGTTACAGGTCTGCCGAGACCTGCAACCCTGACGACCGGAGAAGCTGTAGAGGCCATGCGCGAGCCGCTCTCGGACATTGTGGAGACGGCAAGGCGGGTCCTTGAAAAGACTCCTCCTGAGCTGGTATCCGATATCATTGATCGGGGTGTTGCTATTACCGGTGGGGGAGCATTGTTGCGAGGGGTCGATAAACTGCTGACGAAGGAGCTGGGTGTCCCGGCGTACCGGGTGGATAACCCGACAACCTGCACGGCTGAGGGAGCTGCCCGGGCGATTGGAATGCATGCTCTAATCCGGCGAAATCTACCCGTCGTTTAGAACAACCTATTTGTGGATAACGAAATAAAACACGCGAGCCGGGCAAAGGTTGCCTGCGGCTCGCTTGTTATTCTCGAAGCAGTATTAATCGATGGTTGTTATCCTGGTATTTCTACGGCTCCAGTCTGACCTCGACACTGGTTACATGTACATCCCCAGCAAATGCCACGCTAGGATCACGCACGACAATCCTTCCTGCACCAGGAGTGTTGATCGTATACGCTAGCTCTGCGCGAAATAGCCCCGGCTGGCCCATCTCAGGCGACTGGACGATGATCGGCTGCATGGTGAGCAGTGTCCCTTGTTCATCGTACAGTTCAACCACCAGGGTCTGCTCGAAACTAGCCCAGCCATAGCCTTCCACCACGGCTACTCCGCCCTTTAGAGTTTGGCCTACAGCAGGAGAGAGAATCTGGATTTGTTCTGCTCTAGGCTCCATTCTCTTAATATCCACCTGGCCGTTTTCAACGATAGACACCACAACGGATGCCAGGTGGGTGATTCCACCATCGCGCGGGCTGGAGGCGGATACCTGCACGAATAGCGGCTGCTCACTACTGGCCTGGACTGGTATGTCGATAGCAAACGGTCCGCGCTGGCCAAGCTCGGCCTGGATGGTGACCGGCGATACCGCCAGCTGTGTACCATCGGCGTTCAATATCTCGACCACCAGGTTTTGCTCGAAGGTTGAGTCCGCCATGCCTTCGATGTGGATAGGAGAAGCGACTCGGGAACCGGGACCAGGCTCCAGGATCAGTACGGCTTCCTCAGGTTCAGGAATTGCTGACGCCGTGGGCTGAGCCATTCGTGTCTCAACTGCTGGGGCAGCTTGTGGTATGGTGGCCGCTACCGGGCTGGTAGAAGTTACCATATCCGTGGCTAGTGCTGGCGTTTGTGAGGATACTGTGCTGCAAGCTGCCAGGCAGATCGAGAAAAGTAGAATCAGTGGGCATATGAATCTCATATTAGCCTCTTGAGGTGTGGTCAAACTGTTCGCTTGGTGAGGTAAACTACTTTTATCCCGAATTCACGTTAAACTGTTAATTTCCCTTCCTGTAGGGACTACCCTCCACCGGTTTGTACCGAGCGAAAAAACATGACGCCCAGAAACAGCAGAAAAGAAGCGTACAGCAGCATTGTCCGGCGCTCCTGACTGCCTTTGGTGTAAGCAAATACACCTGGAATGATTAACACACTGACGACTCCGTAGAGGATGTGTGCCCAGCCGGCAGGACGTTCGCCCATAATGTAGAGGATAAAACCGATCAAGCCTTGCACAATGTACAGGATTTCGGCAACTACCAACGATCCCCAGTAGCTGCTGCTCACACCTTCTTTGCGGAAGAATCGCCAGAAGGCCCATAGGGATAGGATAAATGTAAGCAAAATAGCGGTCCGAGAAAGTGCGCCATGGATTTCTGTTAATGTCATATACAGCTCCGGTGTAATTTGTATTCAAGAGTGGGGGAAATCCCGAGAATTAAGCCATCTGCTGGGCGAGGTTTCATGTTTGGGATAGGGCCTCGGTATTACTAAACAACATCAGTTTGGGATAAGGAAAAAAGGGGTGTTTTGGGTTTATTTGGGCGGCTCCGCCGCCCAAATAAACCCAAAATCCTTTTATCCCGAATTCACGTTAAACAGTATTATACCTGGGAGAGGGTTACCGGAATACACGAAAAGGTGATGGTTGAATCACCCCTTTTTCGTTCCTGGTATGTCTTGTGATCAAAAAATGGCTATGCTATAATTTCGCCCCAGGTATTTATAACTACCTTTTCGCCCTTTTAAGGAGGAAATTATGGCTGAGGACAAAGCCACCCCTCAACAAACAGAGAAAATCAAGGTGAACCGGCGCGAATTTCTCAACATCGCCTGGCTGGCTTCACTTGGCCTGGTCAGCCTGGAAGCGGCGGGGATGACCGTTCTCTTTGCAATGCCCACGTTTGAAGAAGGAGAGTTCGGAGGCGTAATCGATGTCGGCCCGGTATCCGAGCTGCCTGGCCCTGGTGACCCACCCCGTAATGAGCCAAAGGTAAAACTATGGGTATCCAACACCGAAGAAGGCGTGATGGGTATCTACAAGGTGTGCACTCACCTTGGCTGTCTGTATAATTGGTCGGAGCAGGAAGTAAGCTTCCTGTGTCCTTGTCATGGGTCCCAGTTCGAAAAGAATGGAACCTATATAAGAGGACCGGCACCACGCTCGCTAGACCGATTCGTTGTGCGTATCATAGATCCGGATACCGGCCAAGTGCTGGCAGAATCCACAGATGGATCTCCGCTTCCTATCCCGGATAATCCTAACGCCCGGGTGCAAGTCGATACCGGCAAGCGCATTCAGGGCGTGTCGAAAGGGTAAGTCCCATACAGTAACAATTACGCCTGGATCGATGATATTTTTTATTTGCCGGAGGGCAAATTGATGATCAAATCACAAAGCATGCAAGACCTTCGCAAAAAAGCAGGCGACGCACTTGATCAGCGCGTGCGTGCTATTATGGCCGGGGTTGGCCTGACTGAGTTGCGGGCTTTGATGCGCGGAGACCCGCCAACCGAAAAGCCTAATCCACGATACAAAGTACACACGACCAGCTTTCTCTTTCACATCCGGCCACGCTACTACGAAGCCGGCAGCACGATCCTCACCCACACCTTCAGGCTGGGTTTTCTCACTTCGCTCTTTTTCTTCATAGAGGTCATCACTGGTCTGATTCTGATGATCTACTATACACCCTCGCCAGAGAAAGCCTACACCTCGATGGTGAATTTACTGGCTGGGGTACCCTTCGGGCAGTTCTTACGCGATATGCACCGCTTAGGCGCCGAAGCCATGGTGATTTTCACCTTCTTACACATGCTGCGCACATTTTTTACTGCTTCTTACAAGAAGGAGCGCTCCTTCACCTGGCTGACCGGTCTGGTACTATTACTCATCACGCTGGTACTCAGCTTTAGCGGCTATCTACTGCCCTGGGATCAGCTGGCATATTGGGCGGTCACGATCGGCACCAGCATGGTTGAGGCTGCCCCTCTGGTGGGTTCACAATTAAACTTGCTGGTGCGCGGTGCACAGGATATTGGCGCAGATGGCTTGCTGCGTTTCTACCTGATGCATGTCGTCCTGCTCCCTCTGGCAGCCATCCTGGTGATCAGCATCCATTACTATAAGGTCTCCCGCGAGCACGGCATCTCCCTGCCTGCTAAATTCGAGGAAGGCAATGTATCTCCGGAGGCCAAGAAAGCGGCTAAGACTCGCCTGGATTTTCTGCCCGACTTATTCACCCGCGAAATCTTTTGGGTCGGGCTGGGTTTGTTGCTGGTAATCCTTACTATTACTGTATTCGGGTGGCATGCCGCCCTGGAAAACCCGGCTAATCCACAGCTAACGCCATTGGACACGGAAGCGCCCTGGTATTTCTTATGGCTGCAAGGCTTGCTAAAATTGGGCGATAAAACCTTGATGGGGATTATCATTCCAACTATCCTTGCAATCCTGCTGGTGTTGTTGCCGTATATCGACCGAAATCCCGCTCGCAGCGTTTATAAGCGACCGGTTGCAGTCGGAATTGGTGTGCTGGGTGTCGCCGCTTTGATCGTGCTGACCTATATGGGCTCACCGGAATACGGCATCCCGACCGATCCGGCTGCAAGAATTGTTCAGGATATAGCCCCAATGGAAGGAGTCGGACCTCTACGTGAGGTGCCCTTTGAGCAACTACAGCCAGGCACATACATTGTTAACGAGACAGAGGCGTTTAATATGTGCCCCGATTTGCCGTACGGCTGCCCTGACCTTGAACAAGTGTTTATCGAATATTCTGATGCCGTTAACGAAGCGTCGGCCTCGGGTGATCTCCCCAATGCCCAGGCTGCAATGGTGATTGAAGCGTGGCAACCAGGCACATTGAAAAAAACAACCTTCCGGATAAACTGGGAGGAAGAAGGACAACCATTCATTTACTCGAAGGATATATTCATTCATGTTTATCGTAATCCAGCCAGTGAGCGTTAATCAATCTGGGATACGGATTACAGAATGATTTAATCGGTCAGCCCCGCACGAGCGCGCGGACGAATGTGCGGGGCAGGATTCTCAAACGGTAATCACCTCTAAATGTAAAAGGAGGGTATTCGTCAATATGGCCCGCGTCCAAACAGCAATTATTCTGGGCATCATTACAATCCTGGTAACAGCCGGGATGATCCTGATATATGGTATTCAGGAAAATCAGCGTATGGCAGATTATGAACAGGTATTCCTGGGGCGCTCGATCGAGCGGGGCGCCGAGTACTTTAGCACCTATTGCAGCCGCTGCCACGGTACTCAAGGATTAGGCATTC
>JAGDMX010000174.1 GCA_017860725.1 Chloroflexota bacterium
TCGATGATCTTTGCGGTCGTCCATCTGCTTAACCTGGCAGCAGGAGCTAATCTCGCCAGCACCCTGCTCCAGGTGGTGGTTGCCTTCTTGATGGGTTTAGCTTTCGTTGCCCCCCTGGCAGTCACGCGAAACATCTGGCCGTTGATATTCATCCATGCCCTGAATAATTTCGGTGGCTATCTTGCCGTCGGAGGAATTTTGGACACAGCCGCTACAAGCCAGAGTCCGTCCCTTGGACAGGTTGTGAACGCACTGATCATACCAGTTGTGTTGGCAGGCTACAGCCTTTGGCTGCTGGTACGAACAGAACGACGGAACAGTTTGCGGAAGGCAACTGAGGCGCAAAACCTGGCTGTTGATCGCATACAGGGATCGAACCTCGGTATTTAGCACATACAAAAACAGGAATAAATCATGAAAAACACACTCACCTCCAAACCATACTTCAGAGTAATTATCCTTCTCTTGCTCATTAGCCAGGTGGTATTGACCGGTTTTGTGAGCGCCCAAGGCCCTATTAGCTCAACACCGATCGTCTCTAAAGCGACGCGCACTCAAGAATCCGATCTGAATAGTAGTGATCTGGAAGCCTTTACGGATTCAGTGATCGAGAAGCAGCTCGAAGATTACCATATCGCGGGCGCCATTGTATCCATCGTGCGAGATGCGCAGATCGAGGTTGCTAAAGGTTACGGCTTTGCGAATGTCGAAAGGCAGATACCAGTTTCCCCCGCTGAGACCCTGTTCCGGATCGGCTCAATCAGCAAGCTCTTCACCTGGACCGCTGTCATGCAGCTTGTCGAGAGGGGCAAAATCGACTTGAACGCAGATGTCAATACTTACCTGACGGACTTTCAAATACCTGCTACATTCCCCAAGCCGATCACTATGCTGAACCTTATGTCTCATTCCGCCGGCTTTGAAGAGCGGGCTACTGGAATTGAGGCGCCTGCACCTGAGCAGATGATCTCGTTGCACGACTGCCTGGCCCGTTACATGCCAGACCGGGTCCGCCCGGCAGGAGAGCTGATCTCTTACTCCAATTATGGAGCCGCCTTGGCCGGCTATATCGTTGAAGCTGTCTCGGGGGTTCCCTTCGAACAATATATCGAAAAGAATATATTCACGCCACTATCTATGACACATAGCTCCTTTTGGCAGCCCTTACACCCAGATCTCAATGGCCATCTGGCTAATTCGTATTCCTACAAGGGAGGATTCGTCCCTGGATCGTTTTCGTATGTCAACTTACGACCAGCAGGGGCGATGACTTCAACCGCAAACGATATGGCAAATTTCATGATCGCTCACATTCAAGAGGGGAGATTTGAGAACAATCAGATTCTTAGGCCGGAGACAGCTCTTCAGATGCACACCCGGCTCTTTTCCAACGACGATCGCCTGGACGGGAATGCTTACGGCTTCTTTGAAGAAACAGTAAACAGCAGGCGCGTCTTATGGCACGGCGGTGATATTGGAAACTGGCACTCTATGCTTGCGATCATTCCGGAGGAGAACTTGGGTTTCTTTGTTAGCTATAGTTCGATTGAGGGCATTAAGGCAGTCCCTGAATTCTATTACGCCTTATTGAATGCCTTATACCCTGATCAAGAAGCTATCGATCCGACTTCAGCACAGAGTTCGAATGCAGATGTTATCGATATTGCAGGCGAATACCGCAGCACCCGGTCTGTCTATAATCACATCGAGCGAATCTTAAGTTTTCCGGGAAACGGCAATTTTCGGATTGCAGTCAATCCCGACAGAACTTTGTCAATTCTTAGGCAAACTTTTTATGAAACAGAGCCTCTGGTTTATGCCTCCCAGGATGGGACGGACACGCTGGTTTTCCATCAGGCTGCCAGCGGGGATTCTACTCACATGCAGTTTAACAGCATCCCGCTCTTTGCCTATGAGCGCATCTCCTGGTACGAAACCTCCAGGTTCAATTTGCTGATTTTCAGTGCTTGTTACATGCTGCTACTGACCGTCATTTTAGCTGCCTTTATCGGGATATTCAAACGCCGCAAGGGAGTGAAAGGCGAATCCGGCCTGCCCGGCATTGCCCGGATTTGGGCTTTCATCATTTCCGTGGTGTTCCTGCTTGTGCCCGCGGCGATTGGCATCTACGCAATATTAGATTTCAAGTTCGCATTTCCCTTCTACATGATAACAACGTTGGCGATAATCTTCGCCGCCTGCGTGATGGTGGTTGGACCAGTGATCTTTACGATCCTTGCCTGGGTGCGCCGTTTCTGGGACTTCCCTGGTCGCTTACACTATACCCTCATCACCATAGCAATGTTGGACATGGTCTGGTTGATGTACTACTGGAGGTTGTTGGGCTTTAGATATTAGCCGGCGTGAATGGATATTCGCCATATTAAATAAATTGTTAAGATGTCATCCTAGGAGATAAGAAATGATCACAAACACTTTTCCACAAGTTATAACAGCCAACCGTGTTGAATTGGAGTATAAGCAACCTGCCTCAATCGAGCTCTGTAACCTGTGCAAGAAATATGGGACCAAGAGTGCTGTCGATAATATTAATCTGGAAGTATTTGGCGGTGAAGTCTTTGGTTTTCTCGGACCTAACGGTGCAGGCAAGACAACTACCATCAAAATGATCGTTGGCTTATTACAGCCGACCTCCGGAACGGTGAAAGTCGCCGGGTACGATATGCAAAACCAACCACTGAAAGCAAAAATATCTAGCGGTTATGTCCCGGATACGCCAAATTTATATTCAAAACTCTCTGCTCGCGAGCTGCTGCAGTTTGTCGGTGACCTGTATTCCATGGAGCCACGACAGATCAACCGGCGCATCGAGGAATTGCTGCGACTGTTTTCCCTGGATGATGTTGGTGATAACCTGATCGATACTTACAGCCACGGAATGCAGCAGAAGGTATCGCTGGCCGCTGCTCTGATGCACGATCCAAAAGTTCTGGTGCTTGACGAGCCGACTGTAGGCCTCGATCCAAAATCCGCTCGTCTGATCAAGGATGTCCTGCGCCAATTCGCCAACCGCGGGTCGGCCGTCTTCGTGACCACACACATTCTCGAAATTGCCGAGCGTATGTGTGACCGCATCGCGATTATCAATGAAGGGAAACTAGTTGCAGTTGGAACATTGGATGAGTTGCGTTCTGTGAAACAAGGCGAAACCAGCCTGGAGGATATCTTCCTGAGCCTGACAGGCGGTGCTGAGGAAGCAGAAATTGCGGAGGTGCTCAGATGACTGCAATGGAATCTTTAATCGGGACCCAATCCGAAAATCCACTGGTCTATGTGTTCAAGCTGCTGCACTTGCGTTGGGAGATCTTCACCAGCGGGTTCAAGCGCGCGAAGCCGTTGCAGAAGGCATTAACGATTGCTCTTTGGCTGCTGATCATGGCGGTTATTGCCGGTACGTATCTTTTGTCCGACTACATCCTCGAGCAGTTAAATTCTCCGGTCTTAATCCAGAGTGGGATCAATCTAACAGAGTTCATCGAAGCCATCCCGGCGTTAATGATTGTAGGAATATTTCTACTAACTCTGATTGCAAGTTTCAGGCTGCTCCTGCAGGCTTTGTATCTGGCAAGAGATATGGATTTCCTGGTGTCAGCTCCTATACCCATCCGTTCGGTTTTCCTGGCCAAGCTATTGGAAGCCATTCTGCCGACTTTCATCCTGGTCCTGGTATTCGGACTGCCGGTTTTGATCAGCCTGGGCGCACGAGCTGGATTTCACTTGATCTATTACCCACTGGTGTTTATCGTGATAGCGTGTATCGCCATCGCTGCTGCAGGGATTGCCAGTCTGTTGGTGATGGCGGTGGTGCGTATCTTCCCGGCAAAACGCGTGGCTGAAATCCTGACATTTCTGGGAGCTTTCTTCATTATTGCAATATCACAAACCTTCAATCTAGCCGGCAACAAATTGGAATCGCTCTCGCCTGAACAAGTCTTAGCGGGATCGCAACTTTTTTCCAAGCTCAACAGCCCCTGGGTCCCCCTTGTGTGGGGTGGACGAGGCCTGGTCGACCTTGGGCAGGAGCGTTGGATTTCGGGATGCTTATTCCTTGTTCTGACAATTGCCTTATCCGGCGTTGTGTTTTGGGTGGCATTGAACACAGCCGAGCGATTGTATTACACAGGTTGGGCATCGCTCCGGGTGGGAACCCGGAGTAAAAAGAACCACAGGGTAACCGAAGGTCGGGAAAACGGCAGTGCGAGCTCGATTATTTTCCTCAATATTTTGCCGGCCGAGGTCGGGGCGATCATCCGCAAGGATTTTAAGCAAGTACGGCGTGATTTGAATAACCTTTCACAGGTAATCGGTGCGTTGATCATGGGTATTGTGTTAGGAGTTATGTTGTTGCGGGGCGGAGGCGAACCTTTGACAGGACAAGGCGATGCGCCATCCCAATTCATGTTGATATTACGATCGGGCATGGTTTATGGAAGTATGGTGATCGGGTTATTTGTTGGTTGGGCGTTACTCTCACGTCTGGCGCTGGTAGCGTTTTCGATGGAAGGTAGAAGTTACTGGATTCTGAAAACCGCGCCTGTAGGCACTGGCAAGCTCCTGTCAGCAAAATTCCTGATGGCTTTCCTACCTTCCTTGATCCTGAGCTGGTTCTACCTTCTCGGTATTGCTCTGCTACAAAAAGCTCCGCTTGCCACTATCCTATACGGCATACCATCCATAACGCTAATCCTGGCAGGTCTTTGCGGGATTAATCTGGCTTTGGGTGTGCGCGGCGCAAACCTGACCTGGACTGACCCGCGTAAAATGGAAAATGGGGTGGCTGGAATCCTGGGTACCATCATCAGCATCGTTTACCAGCTGGTCACCCTGGTTTTGTTCTTTGGAATTCCACTTGGATTCCCATTGCTTGGAATCTCGCCCGGGATTGGGATGTCCGCCGGAATTCTGATTGGGGGTGCGGTGGCTCTGCTTTGCACCTTCCTGCCCCTGTCAATGGTGAAAGGACGTGTCTGCCGGATCGGTGAAGAGTGATTGGTAGTGGTCAAAATCTATACTAAAACCAGATACTTGCCTTGGCTCAATACCTGCCTTTCTCGAGGGACACGCGTTAATAGTATTGACAAATGCACAACCAGAAAAATCGAGTCAAAAATCTGTTGTAGGTTTTATTCCGCGGAAAAAGTAATAGGTAGAGAGCGGTTACGGACTACCCGGGCCGTATCGAAGGATGAAATGACGAAAATAAATCGAAACAGTAGCTTCATCACTGGTATTCTTGCGATACTATGTTATTTAGCATACACGGTGTTAGCCTACAGTCGCTATCCGTTTTCCTACTCCCCGACATCTAATTGGCTCAGTGATTTGGGCAATCCCAACAACAATCCACAAGGGGCAATTTTTTATAACATAGGGATCATCTCAACAGCATTGTTGCTGATCGTGTTCTTTATGGGTTTGTCTTTGTGGAAGATCGAGGACAATAGAGTGCAGATCATCATGTTGCGATTGGTACAAGCATTTGGAATATTGGGAGCATTTTGTATGATGATGAGTGCCATTTGGCCTATCAATTTATATAAGATCCACTCGTTCTGGTCTTCTTCTTTGTATGTTATGCTATCAACTGCTTTTATATTTTCAGTTGCAATGCTGAGATACCATCATAAGGTTCCTAGATGGCTACTGATTCTGGGTGTCTCAACTGCTCTGATGGTCATTTTGACGAGTTTCTTCCCAGATATATATATGCTTGAATGGATTACCGTCTTTCTGTTTCTCAGCTATATTAGCGTACTCGGTATTGAGACGAAAAGGGTGTAGACCCGAGGTATAACCGTCAACATTTCCTTATCCAAAAACTCCCCCCGTCGATCGAAAGAGCATTGGGGAAAGTTTGTCGCACTGCCTGTGTGTATTTTTTTGAAATGAAATGACTAGCTAACAGAACCTCAACGTGGTCATTTTCGACAAGATAGGCTTGTAAAAGGTATTGTTCTGTCCAAAATCGTTGTTGCACGACAATCCATTCTTTCG
>JAGDMX010000175.1 GCA_017860725.1 Chloroflexota bacterium
TGGCAATTAGTGTGCTGAAAGATGCCAGGAAGAAAAGCCCTGACCATCCAGAGATCGCTGACCAATCGTAGTATATGTAACCTGAATTCGGGATAAAAGGAATTTGGGTTTATTTTGGGTAGCGGAGCCGCCCAAAATAAACCCAAAACACCCGTTTTCCCTTATCCGGAACTGACGTTATTTAGGATCCAGATTTATTTCTGGCATAAACACACCACAGCCGCCCGAGTGGATTTTCAGGCGGCTGTGTTTTTCATTCAGTTGGGTGAGTATTACATACCTGCCATGAACGCCAGACCTACCGTGCCAGGACCGGCGTGATTGGCTACTACCGGGCTGACCTCGGTGAAGACACTCTCGATCGGGTTGAGCAGGCTGGTCGCTTCTTTTGCTACGAGTACGCACCCTTTCAATCGCTTCCACTCGCCCGCCGGTTACCTCCAGGATGGGTTTGAGTTGCAATGCCGTACCCAGGAAACGGGCGCCTCCGCCGATACGCCCACCCCGGTGAAGAAACTCGAGTGTGTCGACCGCAAAGACTACCCCGACATTCTCCCGAGCCTTCTCAGCAACCGCTTTAGCCTCCTCCAGGCTAGCACCCGATTCAACTGCGCGCGCAGCTGCCAAAACGGTAAAGCCTAGAGCCATGGCGGTAGTTTGGGAGTCAACAATCTCAATAGGCGCGCTGGGGAACATTTCGATTGCCTGCTGGGCCGAGTCGATGGTTTTCGAGAGTTGCGCTGAAAGTAAAATTGCCAGGATTTTACAATCCTGCTCTAACAGCGTTTTAAAGATTTCATGGAAGGTTTTCGGATTAACCTGTGAGGTGGTAGGCAACTGTTTGGCATTTCTCAAACGAGTAAAGAACTCGTTTGATTGGATGTCTACACCGTCTCGGAAGGTCTCGTTTCCCCATATAAGCACCTGGGGGGCAACTTGCAGGTCATATTTCTTGACCAGGTCGGCCGGGATATATGCGGTACTATCGGTAACAATAGCTACTTTGGACATAATCGTGCACTCCTATGGCTTTGGAATTCTAAGAATGGAATTATAATGCTGCCTATTAAAACCCTGCTGAGGGTGAATCGTCGCGTGAGAGATTTCTAAGATAAAATATCCGAGCACTTACGATCTTGATGCTGATGGGGTATATTTCTTTACTGTATTTCATTTAATAGCCTTGACCATTCAGTGCATCCGGGCTAAAATGCAGTGCTATGTTTGAAAACCTGACAGAACGGCTGGATGAAGTCTTTAAGGGTCTGCGTCGCAGAGGCAAGCTCTCTGAGTCGGATGTGGATGCGGCGATGCGAGAAGTCCGCCTGGCTTTGCTGGAGGCGGATGTTAACTATAACGTCGCCAAGGACTTCGTTAGCCGGGTGCGCGAACGGGCGGTGGGAGCCGAGGTTTCCAAAGCTCTAAACCCAGGTCAGCAGGTGATTAAGATCGTCAATGAAGAATTAATTGCCACCTTGGGTCCTGCCGACAGGCTCAATCTAAGTGGACCACGTCCGCGCGTCATCATGCTGGTCGGATTGCAGGGCTCTGGTAAAACTACGGCAGCCGGCAAACTGGCTCGTTACTTGCGCTCGCAAGGTGAACGCGTAATGATGGTGGCTGCCGACCCTTATCGACCGGCAGCCATCCGCCAGTTAGAGACCCTGGGCGAGCGCTTGAACGTACCAGTTTATACCGAGCCGGGTGTGCTGCCACCACAACTGAGCTACCAAGCAGTAGATAAGGCACAAAAAGGTGGTTACACGATCTTGATTTTGGATACCGCCGGTCGCTCTCAGCTAGATAACGCCTTGATGGATGAACTGCGTGCCATCCAAAACCGGGTCGAGCCTGTGGAGATTCTGCTCGTTGTGGATGCAATGATTGGTCAGGAATCGGTCAACATCGCCAAGGGTTTTCGAGACGTAATCCCCTTGACCGGCCTAATCCTGACTAAAATGGATGGTGATTCTCGCGGTGGGGCGGCGATCTCCATTCGTGCGGTAACCGGCGTTCCGATTAAGTTCCTGGGCACCGGTGAAGCATTGGATGCCCTGGAAGCTTATGATCCCGAGCGGCTCTCCAGCCGCATCCTCGGGATGGGCGATATCCTGGGTTTAATCGAGCGTGCGGAAGCCGCTTATGATGAGAAAACAGCTCGAGAGCAAGCTCAAAAAATGGTCTCTGGCGAGTTTACCTTACAGGATTTTGCCGACCAGCTTCGGCAATTACGTAAGATGGGACCTCTCGGGCAGCTGTTGGAAATGATGCCGGGTGGGATGGGCCAGCTTGCCAAGCAAATCTCGCCGCAAGATGCCGAGTCGCAGCTAAGAATGACCGAAGCCATCATTAACTCGATGACCAGGCAAGAACGGCGCAGCCCGGATATCTTGAATGCTTCCCGCCGCCGGCGAATTGCGCGCGGCTCCGGAACCGATGTGCAGGATGTTAATCGACTCATCAAACAATATCGGGAAGCACAACGTTTATTCAAAACTTTACGCAAATCAGGTATGCGCGGTCTACCGCGTATATTTGGGTAATTACTAAACCGAAGGAGATAGAAATCAATGGTTCGTATTCGTCTGCGCCGAGTAGGCGCCAAACAACAGCCCAGCTACCGCATTGTAGCCACTGACAAAGAGGCACCGCGCGATGGCCGATTTATTGAGATTCTGGGCTTCTATAATCCACGCACCAACCCGGCAACAATCCAATTGAAAGAAGAACGCATTTATGATTGGATCAGCAAAGGCGCCCAGCCTACTGAGTCGGTTGCTCGGGTCTTCAAGAGCGCTGGCCTGTCCGATCGCTATGAGCGTTATAAGAAAGGCGAGGCACTGGAAACCTTGCTGGCTGAGGCTAAATCGGCTGAAGCAGCCCGTAATATCAATGCTAAAACAGAGCCGATAAGTAATTAAAACCCTTCCATCCGTCGTATATCTTTGCTGGTTACTCAGGGTGTGTAATTATGAAAGAGCTGATTGATTACATCGCCAGGTCGCTGGTGGATGACCCAATGCAAGTGAACGTGACCCAGGTCAAACATGGGTCCCAGACCATCCTGAAGCTCAAGGTTGCTAAGGAGGATATGGGCCGCGTCATTGGTAAGAAAGGCCGGGTTGCCAGTGCGATGCGAACTTTATTAATGGTCGCGGCGGCACAAGAAGGCAAACGCGTCACTTTGGACATAGTTGAGCCTCAATGAGCGGAATTGAAAGTTCGGTGCCGGGCACAACACCTGTACGGCCAGAGCAATCCACAGGCTCGTCCGGTCTGGGCGAGCCTGAATTCTTGGCAGTCGGAAAATTGCGCCGTCCACACGGGGTACATGGTGAGATGCAAATGGATGTATTAACCGATTTTCCGGAGCGTCTCAAGCCCGGTATAACGGTGTACCTGGGAGAGCATTACGAACCCCACCGCATTCACAATATCCGCGGACATGACCGGGCTTTATTGGTGACCTTTGACGGCTATCAAAGCCCGGAGAGCGTTGGGGTGTTCCGCAACACAATGGTTTATGTCCGAGTGATCGACCTCCCACCATTACCGGATGGCGAGTATTATCACCACCAACTGCTTGACCTCCAGGTATTTCGAGAAGACGGTGAGTACCTGGGAATACTGGCGGAAATTTTGGTGACCGGCGCCAATGACGTATATGTCATAGAAACCGATGATGGCACGGAAATTCTGTTACCCGCTATCAACGATGTGATTCGCGAGATAGATCTGGAACGAGGGCAGATACGGGTGCATTTACTGCCCGGCTTGCTCCCAGACTAAAATACATAAGGTGGACGAAAAACTATACTGGATCGGTTTTAACCTGGTGAAGGGAATCGGTGCCCGGCGAATGCAGGCACTGCTAAATTTCTTTGGCAATGCCAGGAACGCCTGGTCTGCTACGCCTGAAGCCCTTCGTTCTGCCGGGTTAAGCCCGCGTATTGTCGAGACGATGCTCCAAGTGCGGGCAGATGTTTCTTTAGAGCGCATCTGGGAAAACATTCAAAACCTTGGAATCCAAGTTCTAACCTGGCAGGATGAGAAATATCCTCGCCTGTTGAGTGAGGTCGACCAACCACCACCGGTTTTATATGTTCGTGGACAGTTTTTACCGGATGATGATTGGGCAGTTGCTGTGGTCGGAACCCGACGCACAACCGGATATGGTCGCCAGGTTGCTGAGGAAGTGAGCAGTGCCCTGGGACGTAATGGGATTACCGTAGTGAGTGGTCTGGCGCGCGGCATCGACGCGATCGCTCACCAGTCTACGTTAGCCGCCGGAGGCCGGACATTGGCAGTGCTTGGCAGTGGCGTAGATCATATCTATCCCCCCGAACACCGCAATCTTGCCGAGCAGATCATGGGTCAAGGCGCCATCCTAAGCGATTACCCGCTCGGAACACCTCCCGATGCTACCAACTTCCCTCCACGGAACAGGATCATCTCTGGATTAGCCCGTGCTGTAGTTGTGATCGAGGCTGGGCAGGGCAGTGGCGCATTAATTACCGCAGCTTTTGCTGCCGAACAAGGCCGGGAAGTATTTGCGGTCCCTGGAAATATTAACGCGGTTCAAAGCAAAGGAACCAACTTGCTCATCCAGCAAGGCGCAAGGCCATTGCTATCTCCCCAAGATATCATGGAAACTCTTAACCTGAATAGGGTCAGCCAGCAGCGCACCGCGCGCACGGTTCTCCCCGCCGACGCTGTAGAAGCACAGCTTTATTCATTACTAGGGCAAGAACCACTCCACGTTGACGAGATACGCGCCCTGACGAAACTGCCGATTGAGAAAGTATCTGCTGCACTGGCAATGATGGAATTGAAAGGAATGGTCCGCCAGGTCGGTGGTATGCATTATGTATCGATACACGAGCCGTTAGCGGACTATCAGGTAGATTGATCAGGAGGATTGAAACTTTGGATGCTTATTGCTTTAAATGCAAAACCAAGCGCGAAATGCAGGATCCACAGGCACTTTACACCGAGACTGGCAAACCTGCCACCAAAGCAGTTTGCCCGGTGTGTGGCACGACATTATTTCGAATGGGCCGCACAGACGCTCATGCCAGCCTACCTCCCCCAGAGCAAGATGAGAAAGGCAGAGGCCGACGCTCCGGTAAGCTCGTCATTGTGGAATCTCCCGCAAAAGCGCGAACGGTCGGCCGGTTTCTTGGCAAAGGATTTGTAGTCAAGGCTTCAGTTGGTCATATCCGCGACCTTCTGCGTTCGCAACTATCTGTGGATGTCGACAACAATTTTGAACCCAAATACCGGGTGCCCAATGAGAAAAAACAAGTGGTCAAAGAGCTTAAGGAACTGGTCAAAAAATCCGAGGAGGTTTTCCTGGCTACAGACCCCGACCGAGAAGGTGAGGCTATTGCCTGGCATCTAATACAGGCCGCCAATATCAATCCGAAAAACAGCCAGCGGGTGGTTTTTCATGAAATCACCGAGCCCGCAGTGGCAGAGGCATTTGCCCATACCCGTGAAATCAATATGGATTTGGTTGATGCTCAACAAGCCCGCCGCGTGCTGGATCGCTTAGTTGGCTACAATCTGAGCCCCCTTTTGTGGCGCAAAGTGCGTGGTCGTTTATCCGCCGGTCGAGTTCAATCGGTTGCTCTGCGCCTTATCGTAGAGCGCGAACGCGAGATAGATGCTTTCATTCCAGTGGAATATTGGAGCCTGGCGGGTGAGTTCTCTCCTGAGGCTCGCAAAGAATCCTACATCGCAAAGCTGGTAAAACTTGATGATGAAGACCCAGTTCTTTCTGATGAGGCGACCGTCAAGCCGATCTTAGAGGACATGGAAAGCGCCTCCTACCAGATCTCGAAAATCAAGCGCGGCGAGCGTAAGCGCAACCCGTCTGCTCCATTTACAACCAGTACCTTGCAGCAGGAAGCTTCACGAAAGCTTGGTTACACCGCTATCAGCGCCCGTTACGGCAAATCCTTTATGCCTGCCGAGCCGCTAAAATATAAAACTAAAGCGCGCGGCGCACAAGAAGCTCACGAGGCCATCCGTCCCACATCTGTTATCAGGCAGCCAGAGTCGATCAAGGAATTTCTAAACCGGGATCAATTCCGCCTCTACCAACTGATCTGGCAGCGTTTTGTGGCCTCCCAAATGTCTGCGGCATTGTTTGACACCATGACGGTCGAGGTATCGGCTGTCACAGCCTTGCACCGTTATCTGCTGCGCGCATCCGGATCCACGGTGCGCTTCCAGGGATTTTTGATCGTTTACGAGGAAGCACGCGATGAAGATCAGAAGCCGGAAGAAGAAGAAACACGCATCCCCGCCAATCTGGTGGAAGGACAGCCGCAACGCCTGGTGCGATTGATTCCGGAGCAGCATTTCACACAGCCGCCTCCGCGTTACTCGGAGGCGACCCTTGTGCGAACCCTGGAAGAGAACGGAATAGGACGACCGTCCACTTATGCTCCCATCCTGGGAACCCTTCAGCAGCGCAACTATGTCGTGCGTGAGGGCACCCGTCTATCGCCAACCGAGACGGGCATTTTAGTCAATGATTTATTGATTGAACATTTCCCAGATGTGCTGGATGTCGGTTTTACCGCCCGTATGGAGGAGGATCTGGATCGCGTCGCATCCGGAGAGCTTCCCTGGGTAGATGTGATCCGCGAATTCTATGGTCCTTTCATCCACGATGTAGAAATCGCAGAAGAGAAGATCGAATCCGTCAACATGGGGCCAGAGCCGATCGGTCGTACCTGCCCGCAATGTGGTCACGAATTGGTGATTCGCTGGGGACGGTATGGCAAATTTATCAGCTGCAGCGGTTTTCCGGATTGCCGCTATACCGAAGCCTGGTTGGAAAAGATTGGCGTTACCTGCCCTAAAGATGGTGGAGAGATCGTGGAGCGGAAAACACGCAAAAACAGAATATTTTATGGCTGCGCGAATTATCCAAACTGCGATTTCACCTCCTGGAAAAAACCATTGTCCACACCTTGCCCGGAATGTAATGGTTTACTGGTGATTGCCAATAAACAATTTGCCCAATGCCTGAGCTGCCAGACAACATTTCTACTCGACGAAGTGACCAAGGATGAAGTCTCTGAAGTCGTTAACCAGGCATAACACTTGCATCTGACCAGGAGAAAGCATTAGCGCCTCAGCAGGTTGCCAAAAATGCTACAATGGTCTAAAATTAGAACAGGTTAGCGAAAAATTAATCCCTGGTTGATTTTTATGTCCCACCGGGGTTAGAATTCTGGCAGAGTTTTCATTCGGGAGCTGCAATATGGACGCGATCAAACAGCAACTAAGCAAACCTATCGTCGCCGGGATTGTTGGGTTGGCGATTGGGATCATTTTTGGCCTGGTTGTTCTTGGTTGGTGGCTCTTCCCGGTTCAGTGGGAAGACGCCACCCCTGCCCAGCTTAACCATGATTGGAAAGTTGAATACATGCGGATGGCGGTAGAGGCGTTTGGTTATACCCAAGATGCTACCACTGCGCAATTGCGCTACCAGGCTCTCGGAGAAGATGCCAAAGCCATCTTAACAGAAGTCGTCAGCGATCCCGGCAACCTGACAACCGATCTGCTCCTCGCCTTTACCGGTGCTGCACTGGCCGAGGAGCCTGTCTCAACAGAAGCTGGGACGCCGGCAGCTACCGCTCCCGTAGAAGAAGCTACCGGCGATGGTATGCGAACATTCCTCATCATCGTCTGTGTGATTGGTTTGCTAGCAGCGGCAGCTCTATTCGTTTTCCTCTACTTGCGTTCACGCCGCAGTGCTTTGCCAGTTGCTGAATCCGGTGAGGTAGAAGTAGAACAGCCGATGCCGGAGCAAATGGCCGGTGTAGAATACCCGTACCAGGCAGCCAGCTCGTCGGCTCTGGCCCGGTTTATGGCAGCCTATACTCTGGGGAATGACGCGTTTGATGACTCATTCAGCATCGAGTCACACAATGGTGAATTCCTGGGAGAATGTGGAGTTGGCATCTCTGAAACGATTGGCGTCGGTGATCCCAAGCGCATCACTGCCTTTGAAGTATGGCTCTTTGATAAAAATGATATCCAGACTGTAACGAAAGTCTTGATGAGCAGCAATGCGTATAATGATGGGAATACTCGACAGCGGTTGGCATCGCGTGGCGAACCCGTCTTAGTCGAGCCGGGTATTAATGTTGAACTAGAGACTCAGACGCTGAGGTTGATAGCGCGGGTCGTGGATATGGCTTATGGGGATGGGGCGTTTCCAAGCGAGAGCTTCTTCTCTCGTTTCGTCCTGGATCTATCAGTCTCTCAAAAAGCTTGACCGTTTCATTTATTCAATTTTCAGGATTTTCAGTCGAATTGTTCCACCGGGGGTGGTTGCCTCAACCACCTCACCTTCGCGATGCCCCATGAGGGCGCGCCCGATAGGTGACTCATTCGATATCTTGCCGTTGCGCGGATCAGCCTCTTTTGCCCCAACGATTGCATAGCTGTCAGGTGGATAATCCTCCTCCTGAATAGTTACTTGAGCCCCGACATCGACAACTTCATATTTCTCGTGGTTTTTTTCAACGATAATAGCGTTTTTTAACAGATACTCCAGTTCCTGAATGCGTCCTTCCAAAAACGCCTGGTCTTCCTTAGCTTTGTGATAATCTGCGTTTTCAGAAAGGTCGCCTTGTGATATAGCGTGACGCAATCGTTTGGCAATTTCGTTTCTGGCGGGGCCTGTCAATTGTACAAGTTCTTCCTTCAACTTTTTTGCCCCTTCAGCTGTTAAATAAGGTTGTTCACTCATAATATTTCTCCACCAAATATCACAACAGTCTGGAACCGATTTCTAATAACACAGATTACCTCGGAGGTTGTAGCAGTTACCATCAAGGCTTGCTGGTCGGATCAAACAACTTGCGATGCTCTTCGATGGCGAAGCGGTCTGTCATACCTGCAATGTAATCGCAAATGGTGCGCTCCAAACCACGTTCATCGATATGCTCCTGAATGTGTATGGGCAAGATGAATGGTTCATCCCGGTAGGCTCGGAATAGGTCCGTGATGATCTTTTCCGCTTTTACCGCCATACGAACGACGCGGTGATGGCGATACAGGTTCATATACAGGAAATCTTTCAACTGCCGATTGCGCCGGTGCATATCCTCACTGAAGCTGATTACCGGATAAGGTAAACGCTGCAATTCTCCTACCGAACGAACTGTGCTCTCTCGTAGGCGCAAATCAGTGGTTTGCACCAGATCGGTAACCTCCAATCCAATTAAACGCCGGATCAGTCGGTGCCGAGAGAGATCATCCAAGGCAGGGCCTTTCCAACCAATGCTCTCCACCAGGATCTCCCACAAAGTGAGGCCTTCCAACATTTGTGGAGTGATCATGCCCGAACGTAAACCATCGTCGAGGTCATGAGCGGTATAAGTCAGCTCGTCTGCGGCGTTGGCAATTTGCGCTTCCAGATGGCCGCGTATTTCGGGGTTGTAATCGCTAGCATCGGCGATATCATATTCCGACTCGTGTTTAACAATCCCTTCACGCACCTCCCAAGTAAGGTTCAAACCAGGGAATTCTGGATAACGACGTTCGAGCTGCGTCACGATTCGTAGCGATTGTTTATTATGATCGAAACCGCCAAAATCTTTCATCAGCCTGGTCAGGGTCATTTCTCCTGAATGACCAAACGCAGGGTGTCCCAGATCATGCGCCAGGCAAATTGCCTCTACCAGATCTTCGTTCGCCCCCAAGGCTCGTGCAATGGTGCGTCCGATCTGGGAAACCTCCAGCGTATGAGTCAGGCGAGTGCGGTAATAATCTCCTTCGTAATTTATAAAGACCTGAGTTTTATATTCCAGGCGGCGGAAAGCGGTCGTATGCAAGATCCGATCTCGATCGCGCTGATAACTCGTGCGATATTCCGGCTCATCTTCTGGGTAGACCCGGCCGCGTGAATTTTTACTCCGGCAGCCATAGGATGCAAGAGTTCGATCTTCTGTTGCCTCAAGTTCTTGTCGAGTGTAGAACATACTATAGTCCGAAAATGTGAGCTTTTGTGAGGTGGATAAGTCTAACCCAGGATGAGTAGCCTGTCAACCAATGTCCAAACTGGTCACCTTTCCTGATATATTACATCTAATCAAAAAAATCGAATAGAAAAGGAGTTTTAATTGATGCGGACTTTACTCTTCATCGTCATCGCAGTAATGGCCTTAGCTGGATGTAGCCAGGGAGCGGAAACTGCTCGGACTGACAGCGGTAGCGGTATGGGCATGGGTATGGGAATGAGTTCGGGTATGATGGAACGCCATCATACTAAAGTACCAGCACCTTATTCTGAGATGAATAATTCCGTCTTGCCGGAGAATATATCATTAGAAAGGGGCGGCGTGCTATACACAACGCACTGTGCAAGCTGCCATGGGGATGGCGGTATGGGCGATGGGCCAGCCTCTACTGGGTTAGATCCGGCCCCTTCGCCGATTGCCCATACTAGCCAGATGATGAGCGATGATTACTTATTTTGGCGACTTAGTGAAGGGGGGGTGACATTTAACTCGGCAATGCCTGCCTGGAAGGAAATCCTGGATGAAACCTCTCGCTGGGACTTGGTCAACTATATGCGCGCTTTGGGATCTGGCGATGTGAAGCCGCGCCAGGGGATAGGAGGTAGCTCCTACGATCCTGGAGTAGTCGAGGCCCAACAGACCGAGATGCTGAAGACTGCCATCGAGCAGGGAATTATCTCTGACACTGAAGCAGAAATCTTTCAAGTCGTGCACACTATTTTGGACAATTTCCTGGCTACCAACCCGGATTTGTCCGTCAGCAGTATGCCAGAACGTCAGGTAGCAGCTTTGGCGGAGTTGGTAAAAACTGGTAAAATCACCCAACAGCAAGCCAATGAATTTCAGAGTATCCACGACCGCCTGACGGAGAGCGGATTGATGCAGTAAGAAATTTTATTGATTATGAAAACGAGTCCATTCCCCTGTGACCTTGCAATGAAAATGTTCAGGAATGGACTCGTTTTGTTTGTCTTATTCATTTTAGTTGGAGTAGGAGGCTGCCAGCCATTCGCTCGATCCAGTCGGGTGTGGAGCCTTTCACCCCAATATGAGGCTCCATCCGGGGAATTGGACTTGCAAGCCAACCCAAAAGACCTCACTCAGCCAGGCTCAGCGATAGGGCCTTCTCAAGAAGAGAACACGAATGATAAGCCTGTATTTATATTGGCGTTCATTCCCCTTAACTGGCAAGCAGACCTGCAAGCATTCGAGCAAGAAGCAACCAGGCAATCACAATTTTTTATCCGAGAGTCAGGCATAACAGTTTATTTTCACGTGAATGTCCTAACATTGGATAGCGGACCACAAAACATCGCTTTGGATAGCGATCATTTAATTGAGGAATTAGTTCGATATGGTCAGGGAAAAGTACAGGCGGATCGGTTCATTGGTTTAACGGATGGAGATCTGATCGACGACGAAATTGCAGATATGGAGGGATGGACGGATGGCCCGGGCAGCCTGGGACTGGTGCTAGAAGCAGGCAACGAAAAACTATTGGCACACGAGATGGGGCACACCCTTGGCCTGTGCGACGAATACAACTATTCCGATTGGTCTCAGCAAAACAAGACCTATTCTGGTGGATGTCCTAATCCATATCCTCCTGATTGCCCCAAGTTGATCACCCAGGAAATCATCTGCATCGGTGAACGGACTGAAGATGGTCGTTTTTCGCTCATGGGTCCCGCCGGGTTAGATGGTAACCA
>JAGDMX010000176.1 GCA_017860725.1 Chloroflexota bacterium
GACGTTTTTGCTCTTTCAGCCAGGCGGCATAATATACCATCAGGCGGGCCGATTGGATCTCAGTAGCGGCATCAGCCAGCATCCACTGGATGGCTTGTTTATCGATCAACGGGGTGCCGAACGCCATGCGTTCCCTGGCATAAGCCACGGCTGATTCGAAAGCCGCCTGTGCTAATCCGACCGCTAAGGCACCGATCCCAACGCGCCCACCATCTAAGACCCTAAAAGATTGCTGTAATCCCTCTCCTGGTCGCCCAAGCAAGTATTCTGCCGGGATGCGCACATTTTCGTAAGTCACAGCATGCGTCGGCGAGCCTTTCAAGCCCATCTTTTTCTCCGGCGGGCCGATGTGCAGCCCGGGATAATCTGTGGGGACGACGAACAGGCTGAGAGAGTGCGTTCCACGCCCTGGGCCGCTGCGCACCAGAGTGACGATAAAATCGGCAATGCTGGCATTGGTACACCACATTTTGGTTCCATTAATCACCCAGGCGCCATTTACCTGCTCTGCGCGGGTGGTCACCCCACCAACCAGGTCGGAGCCGGCATCCGGCTCAGTGAGAGCCAACGCAGCCAGTCTGCCTTCCCCGCTAGCTGCGCGCGGCAGAAAGTGCTGCCTGAGCTCGGGGCTGCCATATAGATTAATCGGAGCGCAGCCGAGACCATTGTGGGCGGCAATCGATAAGGCTGTGCTGCCACAGCCCCAGCCCAGCTCTTCGATGGCAATGGCGGCACTGACAGCGTCTACGCCTGCCCCACCATACTCCTCGGCGACATTCAGGCCCAATAAACCCAACGGCCCCATTTTATGAACTGCATCCCAGTTGAAACAGGCCTGTTCGTCGACTTCATGAGCTTTGGGCTTGACTTCCCTGGCAACGAAGTCGTGTACGGCAGACTGCCACATGCGCTGTTCTTCGTTCAAGTCAAAGTTCATGCTAACCTCCCCATATCATTGAAGAATTCAGGATACAGCCCCTTGCTTTTGTAGATATTCGACCATCACCGTGTGGTCCTTTTCCAAGGCAAAGGCTAACGGTGTCCTGCCGTCCTGGCTGCGAGCGTTGATCTCCGCGCCGTGTGCCAGCAGCAACGCGGCCATCTCGATCTGCCCATTTTGGGCGGCATTGTGCATGGCAGTGAAATTGTTAATCTGGCGGGCATTGACGTCGGCACCGTGAGAGATCAACAGGCGAGTAATTTCCAGGTTGCCGCGAGCCGTGGCTGAAATTAGAGGTGTAACATGCTGTGCATTATTGGAAGGTGAATTGACTGCCGCGCCCTGCGCCAACAGATATTCAACGATAGCCTGGTGCCCGAAGAAAGCTGCCAATCCCAGAGGCTGAAAGCCATCGTGATTATAGGCATTAACCAGCTCCGGCTGTTTCTCAACCCAGGACTGCACTTTTTCCAGGCGCCCGGTAGCGGCGGCCGCAAAGATGTCCATAGCTGCGCCGCGCTTGATCAGCAGATCTGCGATGCCCGGCTCCCCATAATATGCCGCCAGCAGTACGACGGAGACACCCTGTTCCGTGTGAGCATTGACCAGCTCAGGATCTAAATCTAGAAGCTGGGAGACTTTGACGGAGTCCCCTTTGGTTATGGCATCAAAGAAATCCTGGGTCATCTATAAGTTCCTAAGGGTGCGTGCTTCCTGGTAGCCCTGCCCTCCGTTGCATATCTTGTACGTACAGGATTACTTCGATCAGGCCTTGAGGTTTCATAGCATCTCTCTCATATTGTAACCGTCGGACGAGCTGTCAGCATGCCCTACGGTTACAATATTTTCATACGTCAGGTGCTGGATTTGAGTCATTAGATATTCAGGCTACCGCGCCCTGCGTATTTCTTCCACGGATTCCGGATTAACCAGGGAAGAGGTGTCACCGGGATCTTGACCTAGATAGGCAGAGCGGATCATGCGGCGCATGACTTTGGCATTACGCGTCTTGGGTAGGTCGCTGACAAACCAGATCTCGCGTGGCGCCAGGGGTTTGCCCAGAGCATTGGCAATCAACTGGCTCAACTCCAGGCGTAGTGATTCGCATGGATCACAGGCATATTCTAGCACGCAAAAGACTACTAAAGCACCCCCCTTGACCTCATCGGGTACACCGATGGCGGCTGCTTCGACCACTGCCGGGTGGCTAACCAGCAGAGACTCAACCTCTGCCGGGCCCAGACGCTTGCCGGCCAGCTTTATCGTGTCATCGGAGCGCCCGAGGATATACCATAGTCCGTCAGAGTCGATGGCGGCGAAGTCGCCGTGCAACCATATCCCAGGCCAGCGCGACCAGTAACTCTCCTCGTAGCGCTGGGGGTCCTTCCAAAAACCGCGCGTCATGCCGATCCAGGGGGCTTTGACCACCAGCTCGCCCACCTGCCCGCGCAGCGGTTGTCCAGAATCGTCAAGCACATCTGCCGCCATGCCTGGACAGGGTGCGGAAAATGAACAAGGCTTGAGCGGCAGCAGTGGATTGCCCATTACGATCCCTCCGGAGCATTCCGTCCCACCGGAATAGTTGATAATCGGGCGCTTACCCTCGCCGACTTTTTCGAACAGCCACAACCAGGGGTCCGGGTTCCAAGGTTCGCCGGTAGAGGCGAAGATGCGCAGGGATGACAGGTCGTGGCTTCGGACGGGTGCTTCCCCATGTAGAAGCAGGGTGCGAATCAAGGTAGGGGAGACTCCCAGGGTGGTGATGTGGTGCCGCTCTACCAGTGACCACAAGCGATCGGGCCCGGGATAATCGGGCGCTCCATCATACAGCACCATAGTGCCACCCAGCAGTAGGGCGCCAAATGCCAGCCAAGGCCCCATCATCCAGCCCATGTCGGTGATCCAATAGATCACCTCACCGGGATGAAGATCCGTGCCAAAAGCCATATCCTGGGCGGCTTTGATTGGGAAGCTGCAGTGGGTATGAACGGCGCCTTTGGGTTTACCCGTCGTCCCGGAAGTGTAGATCACCATCAGAGTATCTTCTGCATCGGTAACTTCGGTGGGGGATTGATCGGATTGTTTCGTCATCAAAGCATGCCAATCGTAGTCACGACCGGCTGTCATGCTTACGGGAATCCCGGCCCGGTTCAGGACGATCATGTGTTGCAGACTGGGGACAGATGCAGCGGCATCGTCGGCTATCGGTTTGATAGCCACCAGTTTGCCACGCCGGAAAAAGCCGTCGGAGGTGAACAGCGCCTTTGCATCGGCATCCACCAGGCGCGGGATGATGGCTCCCGAGCCGTAACCGGAGAACAGCGGCAGGATGATCCCGCCAATCTTGGCAATCGCCAATAATGCTATGACAATCTCGGGGGTCATGGGCATGAACAGGCCGATAGCGTCACCTTTTCCCAGGCCCAGCATGCGCAAGGCATTGGCAGCCTGATTGACCTGGCGGTAGAGCTCACCATAGGTCAGCGAGCGGGCCTGGCCTTCTTCACCTTCCCAGATCAGGGCGGCGCGTCCCTCGGTTGGAGTCCCGATATATTTATCCAGGCAGTTATACACGATATTGAGCTTGCCTTCCACACACCAGTGAGGCCAGGCGATGCCACGCGAGAGGTCAACCACCGAGGAATAAGGTTTGTAGAAGCGAATATCCAGATACTTAAGCAAGGCGTCAGTGAACCAGGCGATATCCTGGGTCGAACGCCTCATCAGCTCGGCAAATCCACTGATGCCATGCAGGCGCATAAAGCGCGTCAAATGGGCGTTTTGGACGTAATCGGGGGTGGGCTGCCAGACGAAAGAGCCACCGAAGTCAAAGGCTTCACTCAAGGCTGCACCTCTGACTGGGATTATATCTTAACGTCAGTTCGGGATAAGGGAAAAAGAGGTGTTTTGGGTTTATTTGGGCGGCGGAGCCGCCCAAATAAACCCAAAATCCTTTTATCCCGAATTCACATCATCTTAACAAAATGTAACCGATTAAATTACTTTGCACGCTGAAGGAGCAAGGGTCCCAAGCGGTCGATGATCTTTCCGAATAAGATTTCCAGCCAGGGCGCCAGGGACAATACGGCAGGAACGTAAATCACCTTGCGTGGGCGGACGACCAGCTTGTGAATACTCCGGGCAACATGTTCGGCCGAGACGGCAAACCGTTCAGCGGGCACGGGGAGCCCCCCTGGGCGGGTTCTTGCGCGATGGTAAAACTCGCTCTTCACCGGTCCGGCGCGCACCACACTGACATGTATATTTGTACCGACCAGCTCCCGGTAGAGAGACGTCGTGAAGGCATCCAGGAATGCCTTGCTGGCTCCATACATAGCAATGCCCTGGTTGGGTAAGCTGCCGGAGATCGATCCAATGTTAATAATATGCCCACGGTCTCGCTGGTGCATCGCAGGTATGAACAGGCGTGTCAGGTGTACAACTGCCTCGACATTCACCTGCAGCATTTCCAGGGCGGTCTCCCAGGGCATATCGGCATAATAGCCATACCAACCTAGTCCGGCATTATTCACCAATATATCCGGTGTACTGCCGCCGGTCAGCACCTGACTGACCACCGCCTTGCGTTCCGCGGCTTGAGACAGGTCGGCTGCGATTACCTGGGCATTGCCACCCGCTGCTTGAATCTCCGCAGATAGTTCCTGCAGGCGCTCTTTGCGGCGGGCGATAAGCACCACACGTGAACCATGGCGGGCCAGCTCGCGGGCAGTTGCGGCCCCGATACCGCTGGAAGCGCCGGTGATGATAGCAAGTTGGTTGGTAAATTGTGTCGCTGTCATTTAATCTTGGCTCAGAACATAGAGATCTTGAGTCTTTGCCCGGAAAACCATAACACGGTATCTCGGATGGAGATATTCAGAGAGCGAGGAGAATAACCAAGCTCCTGGCGAGCTTTGGCGTTGCTGATTACTGAGTTGCTGGTGACAGTAGTGAGTGCATAGGGCGTCAGGCGCGGTTTATTCTTGGTGATGCGATAATACCAGGGTCCAAATAACGCCGCCAAGCGAACCAAGGGCATGGGAAACTGCAATTTTATATGATGCAGCCCGGTTACCCTTTGTACGGCGTCGATGATGCCCGCCAGGCTGATCTGCTCGCCCGATAGGATATATGCTTCCCCTTTGCGCCCTCGCTCGCCTGCCAGAATCAACCCCTGGGCAACATCGCGCACATCGACGAAATCATACGCTCCATCCAGCAGAAACTTTGGACCGGGACGCATAGCATCGTGGATCAGGTGACCCATCTCGGATCCACGATAATCGAATGGCCCGATCACTCCCGTTGGGCAGGCAATGACTGCATCCAGACCCAGGCAGGCGGCATCCTGTACCAGGAGCGATGCCTCGGCTTTGGAGCGGTCGTATGCACCAAGGACATGCTGTGGATCGAAGGGGATGCGCTCGTCGATCGTGATACCATGCGGGGCATGATGCAAGGCGTGAATCGAGCTGGTGTAAACCATCCGGCGGACGCCGGCCTGGGCTGCAGCGCGGATCACATTGCGTGTTCCTTCAACATTTACCCGGTGGACGATCTCATTCTTTCCCGGCATGATCGATATCAGGCCGGCCAGGTGGAATACTGCATCTACTCCCTGTAAAACCTGAGCCAGGTTTCCTGGATCAAGCACATCTCCTTGGACGATCTCGACTTCCAGGTCAGCCAGAGGCGCCAGATCCTCACCAGGCAAAACGAGCGCCCGAACTTTAAGCTGGCGGGCTAGTAGTTGCCTCACGAGAACATTGCCAATATGACCGGTGGCACCGGTGACTAGAATCATTTTTCTGCCTCCATCAAGCTGCTTATCAGCAACTTCATACTGTGGTGAATTTCTTCTGACCAGTCTGTTGCCCCGGGATCTAAGACTCCTTGCAGCAGGTAGCCGATAGCCTGGGCGACGATCATCCGCGCCGTCAAGTATGGATCGACTGGTTTAAACGAGCCTTCAGTGATTCCTTCTTGTACTAGACTGGCAAAATAAATCTGGTAGCGCCGGTACGGGGCGATTACCACCTGCCAGACG
>JAGDMX010000025.1 GCA_017860725.1 Chloroflexota bacterium
GGTGTCAGTCGCCAGCACCTGCAGCCTTTCCTGGTTCCTCAGGCGCAGGAGTTCACCCCGGCGCTGATCATTGTACACACTCTTGACAAATGGATCGAGTACGGCCGGCTGCTCGAGCTGGCGGATCCTTTCCTGGACACCCCCTTTATCTTCGTGGTGTCACGTGGCTCGGCGGCTAACCAGGCTGTGATTGACAGTTTTCCCGATCGGCAAGTATTTCACTATTACGCAGACCAACCTTATACCTTTTACACCGCTCCTCGACCGGAAGCGTCCGCTCCTTGACGATCGATCGGTCCAGCCAGCCTGAAAAATCTGGCGGCGCGCTCAGGATCTCTGCAGAGATGTGATGCGTTCTAGCAGGGATTCCAATGACAGATCGGTCAATGTATTTAAATGCAAGTCGGCCAGGCTGGTGTCCATCTGGCGGGTAAGCAGGTTCGGCACCGCCACGCAGAACAAGCCGGCCTGTTTGGCAGCCCGGATGCCGTTCGGCGAGTCCTCCAGAGCAAAAGCCTCGCTCGGATGGACATCCAGAACGGACAGGACGGTTAGGTACAGCTCCGGATCGGGCTTGGTGCGGCGCACATCATCGCTTGCCATAATGCAGTCGAAATAATGCACCAGCCCCAGGCGGCTAAGGTGGCCAGTGACCCAGCCGCAGGGTGAGCTGGATGCCAGGCCGATCTTCAAGCCCAACTGCCTGGCATCCCGCAGATATTCAGCCACACCTGGCATAACTGGCTGTTGGGCAATCAGCTCGGTTTCGCGCTGGCGCTGCCGGGTGAGCAGCGCCTGGCTGTCCAAAGGGTAGCCAATCTGAGCTGCCAGGCGCTGCAGCGGGTCGAAGGCAAATTCGTTACTGCCAATAATCGTCGACCACTCCTGGATGGTCAGCTCGCCGCCGTGAGCCTGGTAAATCTCCTGCCAAGCCTGAAAGATCGGCGCTTCGGTATCCAGGATCAGGCCGTCAAAATCGAAGATGAGCGCCCGCATCATCTCGCGCTGCGCCGCCGCCAGAGGGTTTCAATCAAGACCCACACACCCGCAAGGATGATCAATAGCGGCCAGTAGGGGCCCAGGAGATCCAATCCACCCAGCAATGAGCCAAAAATGAGGAACAGGATGGCGCTGATCAGCAGCAGGCCAAATCCATCGCGCAGCCCGCGGCGCAAATCTCCGCCCAGCAAGCCCGCCAGGATGGTGCCCAGCCCGGCAAAGCCCGGGATCAGCGCCCAGGCATACGCCCAACTGGCCCAGTCGCCGGTACTGTTTTGGTAATAGAGCAGGCAACCAATGCCACCCACAATCACTGCGGGCACCGCCATATCCGGCTGCCCTGACAGCAGGCCAATGATCAAGATCACTACCCCCACCGCGATCACGATCAGCGGCCATTCAAACGAAAGGCTCTCCCAGATGCGTAGTTCGGGAAATAACTGCGCCGCCAGCCACCATACCCCCAACAAGATCAACAGCAGCGCGCCAATCACTGTGCCCCTGCGTTTTCGTTCCATCTTATCCTCCTATGTTCGATCATCCACCTAACTTGGGAAATTGCACCAAGCCACCTTCTGCGTGCCTGCATCTCTGACCACTCAGGCTCTCGAGATGCAGCACCATTAATGATTATATCCACGAATGCTTGGGCAGCACGCCCAACTTACCCCTAGGCTGATATCCATACAAATCATCTCTTTCCGGGCAGGAATTCACAGATTCTTGACCGTTAATAATATAATTCTCCTTGCACTTCTACATATGTCTCCCTTGTAAACCAAATTTCCTGATTTTGTTGCCTTTCAATAGCCATGCTGCTGATGTGATCAACACACCCTGATAGACAGGGTGTGTTTCGTGGCGTACGCCGGCTCAGACAGCTCAACCCCATAAGGAGTCTCCCTTGCAAGATGTAGTAAACCAAAGCCCTGCAGAATATAAAAAGGTGATCGGCAATATCGCTCAGAACCTAAGTCGTTCACCCGAAGACTATCAAGCCCGCCAGCAGTGGGTGACTCAGCTTGGGCAGATGGGCAGGACTCTCATCAGCGAGCCGCAGCAGGAAGTTATGGGACCTCTTTTGCCATCCACGGGCAGCACCTGCTCGGTGATCTGCGCCGCATAGCTGAAGCTAACTCGGGGCAAGGCGTCGGCCAGAGCACTAGAGCCAGGAAGGACACCTCCAATGGTATGGTCGCTGTCAACTATGTCCCAATCGCCGGAGAAGCACCTTCTTGGGATGAGAATGTGGTGATCTTGGAGCTTCCAGCAGGCATGCTGGGTGAACCGTTGCAGGAAACCGTATGGATCAGCCTCTTCGTGGATGGCATGGAGACCAACGCCCTGCCATACCACATCGTAAAGTAAAAGTTACCTATCAAGATCCAGCAAGTATGCAGCCCGGTCCTGATCACAGATTGCTCACCCTTTCCGATGTAGAAGCGGCTGCACAGGTCATGTCCCAGGCTTATGTGGATGACCCGCTAGCCGCGTTTATGTTGCCATTTCGAAGGACAAGAGTTAGGACGCTCTATAAATTCTTCCGCGCTATGGGTGAAGTGAGCATTAAACACCAGCGCGGCTTTGGCGTCGGCGATCCTTTACAAGGCGTTGCTTACTGGAAGTTTCCCGATCAAGAGGACCTATCGATCAGTGTCAGGTCCCTCGGGAAGTTTCTACCGCTTCTTTTTACCCTCTACCCGATCGGTCTATATAGGGCAAAAACGATCTTGAAACAGATCGATGAATTGCATAAGGAATACGCCAACGAGCCGCATTTTTATCTGGATAATATCGGTGTGCTCCCTGTCGCGCGCGGCAGAGGGCTGTCATCCATGCTTATCCGCCCTTTCCTCGACCTGGCGGATTCGCAAAAAGTCATTGCATACACCGATACGGTGACGCGTTCAAACGTGGCGCTTTATCAACATCTGGGCTTTCAATGCGTTGAAGAGCGCGCTGTTCCGGGAACAGGCATCACCGTTTGGGCGCTGTGCAGAGCGATTCAACAACCTTGATTTGCTGATTTTCTCTGTTAACCAGACGATACATACCTTATAATTAACTTGATCGGGATAAAAGGATTTTGGGTTTATCACCCCTTTTTTCCTTATCCCGAACTGACGCTATAATTGAGATAGCTCAACCAAGATAGGCTCCGGCTTGCGCAAAAAGTGCGAACAAATGCCAGGCCGTCCCATCAGAACTTCATATCCCGTTTTTATTCCAGAGGAGAAGAAAAATGAACGGACGTTTTGTAAGTGGCGAAGCATCCTCAGTTCGAGCAGAGGCAGCTGAGAAAGTATTGAGTGTTATCCTGCCGCCCGGCCTTTATGGCAAGTATACGATTGAGAAAGCCTCGACCAAGGGCATCCCAGCATCATGGACCGATCCAGCCGATCCTAGCCGGGTGTACCAGATCAAATGGGTGAATAACTTTAACCTGAAAGCCAAGCCGGGTGCAAAAATTAACCCCGATGCTCCCATGGAGTATGAAATTCAGTTTGACAAACCTGACTTGGGGCCGGTAAATTACACCCGGCTGTTCTACTACGTCGATGGCACGATCATGCCTTTTGATAGCAAGGACTACGAAGAGGTTGAAAAAGGCAGCAAGATCGCCGCCAGGCTCAGGATTGGCGACCCGGGGATTGGCTGGGGCGGCACATAGAATATTTATCCCACGCCGAGATGATCTCCCGGTGGTAGGGAATGTCCTCTAGAAAAGTGCGGCGTAACGCCGGCTCCTGGATGCCCTGTGCTTTTTCCTGCAACAAAGCATGGGCGGTTTCCAGGATATCATCCGCCTGTGGATTACCGGCAGCCTGCAAAATCTGGTAGCAGCTCAAATAAACTCGCAACGGCTCATCCGTGCCGTCGAGCGTGCCTTCCCCTTGCAGATAGGCGAGGATGCGTGTGGCATACTCACTGGCTGCCGGGACATCCCCGGCTTGCAGCGCGGCCCGCCCCAATCCTGCCAGTGGCTCACAGGACAGGTTGGGTTGGTTTAATGACTGCCGAATTTCCTCGGCTGCCCGGTAGGCTTGTACCGCTAACTCCAAGTTCCCAGACTCCAGCTGGGCGTGACCCAGGTAGGTCTGTGCCCAAGCCTGACCCGAGCTATCGTTGATCTGCCTGGCCAGATCCAAGCCCTGTTGAGCATGATTCACAGCCGCCTCCAGATCCCCCAGGCGACCTGAATAGGCGCTCAGGTTGACCATTTCAAGCGCTTCACTGTAACGATCACCCACCTCCCGGGCCAGCCGTAGATTCTGGGCCGAATAGCTCTTAGCACGGGCATAATCCCCCATGCTGCCAGAAATCCACCCCAGATTTCCCAGCACCATACCCTCTTTACCGCGGTCGCCAATCTGTCGCGTCAGCTCAAGCGCCTGCAGAAAATAACTCTGTGCCGCAGTGAAGTCGCCACTGCCCCCCGCCAGGTTGCCCAGGTTTGTCAGCGACATGGCCTGCGTGCGCAGGTCCCCAATTTCGCGCGCACTTTGCAAACACTGTTCAAGATAGGCGTGCGCGCTAAGAGGATCATTCCTTCCAATCGCAATCAACCCAAGCTGGTTCAGTGAAACCGCCTCACCGATCTTGTAGTCCGCCTGGCGGGCGAGCTCCAAACCGTGCCGGGCCTGGATCAGCGCTTGCTCGTGTCTTCCCAGCATCATCAGAGAATAGGCTAGATCTACATGTGCCTGTACCGCAATATTCAATCCCCCAGCCTTTTCGGCGGCTGCCGCAGCACGCTCGCCTATGGAGCTCGCGCTTGCGTAGTCGTCGATGTCGATAAAATAGTTGGCCCACAGCTCGAGGGTTTCTGCCCGCCGTAAACCTTTTTCCGGCACAGTTTCCAGGCTATCCAGCCTCTCGGCCAGCCGGTCAAGGGTCTTTAGGTCTTGCAAGCGCTGTGAAGAGTCGCCGCGTAGCCTGAGCAAAGGTATACGCTTTACCAGCAGCGTATAGCGCGTCTGCATTTCCGCCTCGGGAGTCAGGCTCAGCGCGCGGTTGTAATAATCCAGCGCCTGGTTGTTCAGGTAAGCTTCCCGGGCGGCGTCCCCTGCCAATTGCAGGTAATTACGCGCCTTCTCATCCAATCCAGCCAGTTCACTGTGGTAAGCCAGCTGGCCGTAATGGGGGGAGAGGTCCTGAATATACAATCCTTCCATGGCTTCTACCGCCAGGGCATGCAGCTCACGCCGTTGGGCGGTGACCTGCATACGATAGGCAGCCTCGCGCAGCAGGGCATGCTTAAACAAGTAGCGATACTCATCCAGGGCAGTCCACACAGCAGCTCGCGCTGCGTCGGCCACTTTTTCCTGCAACCATTCTCCATCATGTAACATGCGACTCAAGAGTTGCACCTCGAACTCGCGGCCCAGGACGGATGCGGTCTGCACCACGCTTTTTACCTCGTATGCCAACCGGTCCAGGCGCGCGACCAGCACTGCTCCGACATCGGTGGGCAAGGGTAACTGATCGATAGAACCGGTTACGGCCCACCCCTCCTGATCCAACTGGAGCAGTCCGTCTTCCATTAGGTAGCGCAGGATCTGCTCGGCAAAGAAAGGGTTGCCCTCAGCACGGGCTGCCAGTAACCGCAACAGGTCAGGGGCGACCGGTCCTTCCAGGATACCTTCCGCCAGAACTGACAGATCGCTCTCGGAAATGCCGGTCAGTGAGATCTCCGCGCAACCCAGTTCATCGCACAGGAGAGGGCCGAAGCTCTCGCGCCGAGCTGTAGCAATCACGGCCAGCGGGAACAATCGGTTATCGTCCTGGCTCAGGGAGCGGTGCAATCGCGCCACAAACGCGCGCGAATCCTCATCCATCCAGTGCGTATCCTCCAGCAGGAGCACTATCGGCTGGCGCAGGCTCTCCGACTGTAGCAGGACGCTCAAGGCGATCAAGGTGTTTTCATACCGACCCTGGGGATCGAGCTGCTCGTAGAGCGAATCGGGCCAATGCAGATCTACCAGGGCGCCCAGGAAGGAGCGAGCGTGATCCAATTCGTCCGCCAGTTCTGGATGATCACCTTCGATCACGGCAATCAGGTCGTCTAGTTTGCGGTTAAAGCTACGTTTATTGCGCGCCTCCGGCTGCCCTTCAGATTGCTCCAGATAACGCCGCAGCCAGTAGCGAAACGGATTAAACGATTCGCGCAAGATTTCGCTGGTCTGGCATTGCGCCCACAGTGCATGATGTGCCTGGAACACCTTTGATGCCTGGAATTCGTGCACCAGGCGACTCTTACCAATTCCCGGCTCGCCCCAAATCACCAACACACCGGGAGATTTACCAGCCCACAATGGTGCCATGAAGCTCGATAAACGCTCCATCTCATCCTGGCGCCCGATCATCTTACCGGTGAAGAAAACATCCTGCCGCTCTTTGCGCTCCAGCAGGACAAAGACGGGTTGCTTATCGCGAAATCCCTTAAAAGCCAGCTCACCAATCGACTCGAAATCGAAGTGCACCTGCGCCCGCCGGGCAACCGCCTGACTGACCCAAATTTCCCCGCGCCGGGTGGAGGTCATCAGGCGCGCT
Organism: Chloroflexota bacterium; assembly: GCA_017860725.1. Classification (GTDB taxonomy): domain Bacteria; phylum Chloroflexota; class Anaerolineae; order Anaerolineales; family UBA4823; genus CTSoil-045. The sequence goes on from JAGDMX010000025.1 coordinate 6,553, forward strand.
GCCAGGTTGATCCCCCGGCCATAGCAGGTGTATTCGTCCAGGATTTGCGAGCCGAGAAATCCAGCGTGCGCCAGGTGATAGGTAACGCCGGCATTGATCGGAATACTGGTCAGGATTTGGAGATCGGTGACGAAGTTTAGGGCTCTTTCAATGTCATTTTCATGAGTCACCGGAGCACCCCAAAATAGAAGCAAGTTTGAACCCTTGTCCCCAAAATCTAACGCGCTGAGCAAGCCGCCGTAGCGATCCTGCAGCTCGAACACTGTATTCATGAAAGTATTTAATTGAGCTTCGTTGCGCACGGTGGGTAGGCTGATAAACAGGCTCACCACCTGGCGAAACTCGCCACTGCGTACCTCGGTGATCAGTTCTTCCGGGAAGAAATGGGCTATCACCGCTGGATTGGCAGCGGGCAGGCTGATCGGCTGAGGAGAGGGCAGTGGTGCGGTTATATCAACTAGGCGAAAAAAGTTACCGACCGGCTCGACCAGCAGCAGTTCTTTAACCTGTTCATAGACTCCCGCATCCAGGATGATCTCGCCCGGCGCGGCTGCGTGCTCCGCCGCCGTGCTCCTATCCACTGCTGTACCCTGGAAATAATAAGCCGAGCGGCGACCATCCGGAGAAGTCATAATGCCCCAGTTTACGCTGCCATCCCCTAAACCTACTTTTGCCTGGATGGTAAAGCTGCCATACGCGGTGATATGGACCGGATTGGCAGACATGTGCTGTTGCATCTGCCTGCCAGCCGCCAATGCCCGTCGATATGCGCTTGGATCCCTATCCAGTGGAAACAGAGCAGTGAATGCATCCCCGGCGGTGCGGGCGATAAAACCACCTTGAGCATACACACTTTCGACCAGCGGCCCAAAGATCGCCTGCATCACCACAACCAATGCTTCGGCGCCCGGAGAGTTATATTCCATGAGCACTTCGGTCATCGCCGTAAAGCCGGATAGATCAACAAACAGGCTTACCGCGGGAAACTGGCCGCGAAAAGTGCCGCGCGCAAAATTTTCCTGGACGAAATGAGATATGAGGTTGCGCATGAATTCCTATCTGGAACGCTACACTTACAAGAGAATTCAGATATTATAACCCGATGTCTTGATCTGGCGGATTGTCGGCTTTCTGCTATGCGCCAGGCCAGGGGATCTCAACCGGTTGAGTGTAGCCATGCTTTTCTACACCCCATAAAGTGCCAGAGGAAGTCTCGGCGCAGCCCGGTTCGTCAACCACCGTCACAGAAGTTTCGAAGGTCTGGATCGTCTGGGTTTCCAGACGCCCGTTGTTGCATACCATGACCCTGAGCATATAGCCGCGGTCATCATCTTGGGTGAAATTGATCCGGTTCCAGGAGATGATCACCCGCCGACCCTCCCGCACTGCCTGGACATCCTCGGGCGGACCATACAGGTTTGAGTACGGCAGCTTGGAGGTCACCACCAACAGGTCCGCTGTATCGCCCTGTACCTCGACTACCGATAAAGCCACCCAGCAGTGACGCTCCAGGCCAGCCGGCTGAATCCACAACCAGCTCCCATCGACATTTTTACCATCGATCACCCCCTGGTCGCCCGGGTATAGATCGTGGGAATGCAGGTAAGCTGTCCCTGGACCGTAGCGGCAGTGGGCCTGCTGCTGGACGACCGCTACTGGTTGAGCAGGAGTCGGGGTCGGAGTCTCAGTTGGCGTGGCGGAGGGCAGTGAGGTAGGAGTGCGGGTAGCTGTGGCACTTGGCCTGGGGGTTGGCGTAGCCGTCCCGGTAGGCTCGGGCGTGATGGTCGGCGTCCGGGAAGGCAAGGGTATCGCGGTCGGCTCTGCAGTGGGAGGAGCACTGCAAGCCGCCAACCAGAATAAGGCTACCCATAAGAGCATGAAAATGCTTTTCTTCATGTTGATTTTTCAACCCCGAGGATCAACCTGCATGCCGATCCTCTCTCAATCATTATAACCATAAGCCATATGCTATCACAAAATCGTCCCCGCCCTCATTGGCAGGGATGTTTTAGACTTTCAGCGTTTAATCGAACGGCCGACTCGTTCGACTGGCAGCCCCTCTGCATAAAAATGGACAATCGCCTTACATAGGTAGCTGCTATAATCAATTTGTGCTGAAAAATGATGCAGAGTCGATGAATCCTCCCAAATCATTAAAACGAACTCCCCAACGGTTGCTGCCCACCCTGACCACCGCTTTGATAGCTGCCCTGGTTTCCACCACCTATATGATCTCCTACGGCAGCCTGATCTTCAGCGGAGAGCTGACCCCTTACCTGGCCAGTGGGATCGGGTTCTGCCTGATGGGCGTGGTACTGATTGCCTCGATCGAAGCCTTGCTGAGCGGCAGCCCGGGACTGGTCGCCATCCCAACGGTGAACTCAGCGGTGATCATCGCCAGCATGGCGGCGGCGATTGCCAGCCAGCTTGACGGACAGTCGGAAACAATCTTCCCAACTGTGACTGCCGCCATCACCATTGCTACCCTGCTCACCGGGGCGGCCTTTTTGGGGCTGGGTTGGTTCCGCCTGGGCAACCTGATCCGCTACATTCCATACCCGGTGATCGGCGGCTTTCTGGCCGGTACAGGCTGGCTGGTGGTGCGCGGCGCACTGAAGACCATGACGGATATCCCGCTCAGCGTGGCAAATATAGATCAATACCTCCAGGCCGAGGTTTTATTACACTGGCTGCCGGGAGTGCTCTTCGGCATCCTCGTGCTGATGCTTGTGCGACGCTACAAACACTATCTGATCTCTCCTCTCATGATCCTGGGAGCGATCCTGGTGTTTTTCCTGTTATTGTGGCTCAGCGGCAGCAGCATTCAGCAGGCCATCCAGTCCGGCTGGCTCTTTCAGCCCTTTCCGCCGGGAGCGCTATGGCAACCACCGCCTCTGGGCGACCTGGCCGCCGTTGATTGGAGCACCATCGCCAGCCAGGCCGGGCAAATTGCTACGCTGATCCTGATCAGCAGTATCACCCTGCTGCTTTATGCCAATGGGGTCGAGGTCAGCGCCGGGATCGAGATCGACTTGAACCGGGAGCTACGGGCGTGCGGAACGGGTAACCTGGCTGCGGGGTTCAGCGCCAGCCCGCCCGGCTACACCATTGTCACTATGTCGGTGCTGAGCAACAAGCTGGGTGCCCGCAGCCGTTTGGTAGGGCTGCTGGTAGCCGGCCTCTGTGGGGCAGTAATGCTTTTTGGAGGGAATTGGGTGGCCTTGATGCCCAAAGTTGTGCTCGGGGGCGTGCTGGTGTATTTGGGATTGACCTTTCTGGTCGAATGGCTGTACGATGGCTGGCGCAAGCTACCCCGCACTGATTACGCCATCGTCGTAGCCATCCTGCTGGTGATGGGCAGCTATGGCCTGCTGCCCGGCCTGGGAGTGGGGGTAGCCATTGCGGCCGCGCTGTTCGTCGTGCGCTACAGCCATGTACCGGTTGTGCGTCACACCCTCAGCGGCAACACTTTGCACAGCCGGGTGGAGCGCCCTTCAACGCATTTCCAGATATTGCACCAGGAGGGTCAGGGATTGATGGCGTTGACCCTGCAGGGATATCTCTTCTTTGGCACCGCCAACCAGGTGTTCGAACAGGTACGGGCAGAGCTACTATCGCGGCAGGAGCACCCACCCTGGCTGGTGCTGCTAGATTTCCGTCAGGTGAGCGGCATCGACACATCCGCAGCGCTTAGCTTCTTGCGTTTAAAGCGCCTGCTGAGTCGCCAGAAAATCCTGCTGGCGTTTACCAACCTGAATCCAAAGATCGAGCAAATCCTCAAAACCGATGTGCTGACCTCCGCCGACCGGGATGCCTGGCGGGTCTTCAACGACCTGGATCACGGAGTTGAATGGTTCGAGGACCGCGTGCTGCACGGGGAGGGCGGGGAACGCCTGGCCATCCAGGCCCAGCCGGGGATGATCCAGGATGGCCAGGAGCGCGGCGGTCTGGCCTTGATTTTCGTTGCATTGAGTGAACAATTGGAGCTGGCCGATGATACAGAGACCGCTGCCCTGATGGACATGATGAGCTACCTGAAGCGCATGGAGTTTGAGAAGGGGCAGGCATTAATTCGCCAGGGAGAACAAGGGGATGCCCTTTACTTCCTGGATGCTGGAGAGCTGGTAGTCGAGCTCAGCACCGATGGTGGTCAAAGCATCCGGCTGGCAAGGAGCGGGCCCGGTACGGTGATCGGTGAGCTGAGTATGTTCCTGAACACGCCGGCTTCCGCCACGGTGATTGCAGAGCTACCTGTGATTGCTTATCGCCTGTCGGGTGAAAACATGCGCCGCCTGGAGCGGGAGAACGCGCTGGCCGCATCCGCTCTGCACCGCTATCTGCTGAAACGCGTGGCCCAGCGCTTGTTGATGGCGCTCGACACCGTAGAAGCTCTGGCGGAATAGATCATTTCTATCATCGGAGAAAAAAAATCGATGCCTGCTTTCCCAGATCTCACAATTCCAGAGCGCAAGTATCAAGTCTATAGCTACCGCTGGGTTGTGCTGGCGGCCTTCATGGCTATCAACCTGGTGATCCAGATCCTGTGGATTTCCTACGCCCCGATCACCGGACCGGCAGCCCAGTACTACGGCGTCAGCGACCTGCAGATTGGGCTGCTGGCAATGTCCTTCATGATCGCCTTCATCCCGCTGTCTTTGCCAGTCTCGTGGGTGATTGATACCTACGGCTTCCGCCTGGCGGTCAGCATCGGCGCGGTGCTGATGGGCGTCTTTGGCTTGCTGCGCGGGCTGGTCGGCGCTAACTACAGCCTGGTACTACTCAGCACCATCGGGATCGCCATCGCCCAACCGTTCCTGCTCAATGCCTGGACCAAGGTGCCCGCCAAATGGTTTTCCATTAACGAGCGGGCGACCGCCGTTGGGCTGGTGACACTGGCCAACCTGGTGGGCACTGCTATCGGGATGGTGCTGACGCCGATTCTGATCGAGGACATGCCGATCCCTACCGTGCAGTTGATCTACGGCGGGTTAGCCGCTTTCTCCGCCCTGCTCTTCCTGCTGCTGGCTCGCGAGTCTCCCCCCACGCCGCCTTGCCCTCCCGGTATGGAGACTCGCGCCCTGATGCTGGATGGCTTGAAGCACGCCTTGCGGGTGCCCTCTTTCTGGCTGATCTTGTTCGTGTTCTTCGTGGGCATGGGGGTCTTCAACGGCATCAATACCTGGATTGAAAACATCGTGCGCCCGCGCGGCTTCACCCCCACCGACGCCGGTACCATTGGGGCGCTGATGCTGGTGGGCGGCCTGTTCGGGGCGGTGATCATCCCGCCCATCTCGGACCGGCAGCACAAGCGCAAACGTTATCTGCTACTGGGTATTCTTTTAGCCATCCCAGGGTTGATTGGTGTCACCTATGCCAGTGCCCAATGGCTGGTGCTGGTCTCAGCTTTTGCCTTTGGCTTCTTCCTGATCAGCGTCAGCCCGGTCGGCATGCAGTACGCCGCCGAGATCACCCGCCCCACCCCGGAAGGCACCTCCAACGGCCTAATCCAGCTTTTCGCCCAGGGCTCAGTAGTCTTCGTTTACGTCATGGAGGCGATGAAGAGCCAGGACGGGGCTTTTACACCCGGCTTGCTGCTGGCGCTTGGCTTGATGCTGGCCAGCGCTTTGCTGGTTACGAGATTGGAGGAGCCGGGGTTTGAGGGTCAGTAAAAAATCTGTCAATCCTGCTGTAGGACTCCCATAATTTCCTCTGCAAAGTCGGCGCTCGCCTGGTCGTCGGTTACCAATTCGATCTGCGCCGGGCTGCCGACTCCCAGACCCAGCTCAACGGCCCGGGCGATTTGTTCCTGTTCGAAGATCGGCCCTCTGCTGACTTCACGGGTGGTGCCGAAATAGCGTAGCAGCGCCACGCCCACAGCATCGATCGCCACCCGGTCGCTGCCCGCCAGCACCACCTCAGGGCGTATCAGTTTGCCCTGGTCCGGGCCACCATTGGCAAAGCCCTCCACCCCATCCAGGATCACCAGCGCTGGCTGGTAGGCGGCGTTGATCTCGGCGATCATCCGCCGCTGGTGGCGCGAGGTATGCAGCTCGTTCATGTAATTGTAGCCTTCACCCGGTACGGATTTGGCTGCCAGCCCGACCGAGTTCTTCAGCGACAGGGTGAAGTGACCGCCGTAGCGGTGAGTCTTCAAACAGCAGGCCTGTACGATAGCCTCGCAGTCCAGGCAGGGGCGGGCAAAGCGAAAGCCCTGCTGCCAGTGGCTGCCAGGCGCGTTGACCTGCACCCAATCCTCGGCGCCCAGCTCGTCAAAAACAATTGTCTCAAAGCCCAGCTCCTCAGCCATCTCGAACACCCCCAGTGCCTGCATCACGAGGCGCGTATCGCCCATCCCGCTGCGATCGCCAACCGTGATCGGTCCCGCCCCCAGCTCGCGCAGCTTGAGCACGATGGCGCGCAGCACATCCGGGTGAGTCGAACCGGGAGCCGGGTCGGCGCTGTTGTAGTTGGGCTTGAGAAAGACACTTCGTCCGGAGATCGGATTAACGCCGAGCAGGTCGATCGCTTTATTGACCCCAGCCGCCCGGTCGTTGGTGCGCACAAAGGCAATCCGGGCGACATCCCCTCTTGGGGTCTCCGTCGCTTCCTGGGTGGGAGCCGGCTCTTCCGTAGCCTGCTGCTCGGCAGTGGCCGTGCTGCCGGGAGTTGGTGAGGCGGTCGCTTCCGGCATACCCGTGATCTCAGGAACGGGCAGGATACCGGCTTTTTGACAGGCGTTCAGGAAGCTCGTGACGGCCGCTGCACTCCCAAGCAGGCCGAGCAATCGTAAAAACTCCCGGCGCGGGAGGGAGGGATGATTAGGGTGGTTCATGAAGAGTTACTCCTGGGTCAAACCCGTATCAGACCTGACCCAGGTTCATTATAACAATAAGCTTACCCGTTCTCCAACACCCGTGGTCGGTATTACAGCGTCTCCTATCAGCCAAGGGTAGTTCTTGGCGATTACAACCGGACTTAGTTACAGAACCTAGAATGTTATAATTCGCTTGTGCCTACCATTTGCTTTTTCGATGGAATGAAAATCCAGATGTTCTATCAAGAACATCACCCGGCCCATTTCCATGTCGTATATGGCGGCAAATCGATTGTTGTGGGGATTGACCCGATTGTTATCATGAAAGGCGAGTTACCCTTGAATTTACGCTCGCGATTGTTTGAATGGGCAGCGATCCATCAGGCCGAACTGCGTGCAAATTGGGAGCTTGCCCGTGGCCAGCGACCTCTGCTTCAGATCAAAGGTTTGGATTGAAAGGTGGCTATGGAGATGCTGGATATTACGGTTATTAAAGCGCTAGTAATTGGAAACTACTCGATTGAGCTAACCTTTAGCAATGGAACGACCAAACGGGTAAACCTGGAACGTTGGCTTTACGGCGAAGTCTTCGAACCATTAAGAGATCCGGCTTTCTTCGCACAAATGCGCCTCGAGCCTGGGGAGATCACCATCTCGTGGCCTAACGGCGCGGATCTGGCCCCTGAGTTCCTTTACGAGCTTGAATCCGAAGAAGTCCTGTCTATCTAGAAGCTACTTCAGAAATACGGCGAAGGGCGCTTTGCGGCGGTGGGCCGATCTGGCAGATGCCGGCTTAGCCGCTCCTGCCCAACAAGCGAGACGCCAGGCTCCAGCCGGTGGAGAACAAAGGCAGCGGGTCGTCCCAGGTAAAGGTGCCCACCATCTTGTCGCCGCGCAAGGAGCGCATCCAATCCCCGAAGGTCATCTTGCCCTGCCTGCGATAAGTAAGGAAGGCGCGCAGGTCCCGGTAATAATCCACCCAGATGACGCCTTCCGGATAAGTGTGGCGAGGCTCGACCGGCTGTCCGATGGCATCCTGGTAGGCAACCCAAGGCAGGTCAACCCCGACTTTCGTGCTCAGCCCGTCCCACAGGCCAAAACGGGCGTTGACTTCGACCAGCTTGTAGATGTTATCGCGCGGGTCCTGCTTGAACTCGATGCCTGAGAGTCCCTGGTACTTCACGCCGGATAACAGCTTGACAGACAGATCATATAGCACAGGGTCGTAAAAGGTTTTAACGTAACTGGCCGACCCAAAACCGGCCGGGATGACGCGAATCTTTCGGCCGGCGAAGGAGGCAATCGTCTGGGATTGGCGATCGGTGTAGGAAGCAAAATAAACCAGCTGGCGATCTTCGCCGGGGATGGCTTCCTGCACAATCATGCGCGGATCGTGTGCCGCGATCTTGCGGTAGTTGGTTAGCAGCTCGTCTTTCGTGCGGCACAGCACAACCTTGGCCTTTCC
>JAGDMX010000177.1 GCA_017860725.1 Chloroflexota bacterium
GAACTCTCTAAACTTGCCTCAGCTTGCTCGGCAAGGTCCAAGAAAAAGCTGGCATGCCGATGGCGAATCGTTTCTCCCTCACCACTCGCTTCCAATTGCTCCAGGCCAAACTCGCGCAGTGTCTCCAGCATTACAAAACGCGACTCGCCATTTATGCCCTCAACCTCACGCAGCAGACTCTTGTCCAATAACGATCCGAATTGATCCAAAATGTAACCGCGGGCTGGATTCTCCTCAGCCACCGCCTCGACTGCTTCGATTGTACAACCGCCGACAAAGACGGATAGCCGCCGAAACAATTTCTGTTCGTTTTCATTTAGCAAATCAAAACTCCACGCAATCGTATTGCGCAGGGTCTGCTGGCGCGCCGGCGCATCCCGCTTGCCGCCTGTCAAAAATTCCAGACGATTCTCCAAACGGGCGAGCATGGCGCGCGGCGGCAACAACTTGATGCGCGCCGCGGCTAACTCGATTGCCAGCGGCAATCCATCTAACCGGTTGCAAATTTCGGCGAGCGCTGGCGCTGTATCATCTGTAATCAGAAAGTCTGGCTTGACCGCCTGAGCGCGCTGGATAAACAATTCAACCGCAGCATATTGCGAGAAAGATTCCAGCGAGGGTAGCTGTGTTAGATTCGGCAGCGCCAGCGGTGGCACCGGGTACTCATGCTCGCCGCTGATACGCAGTCCTTCGCGGCTGGTGATTAAAATCTTTAATTCGTTGCACGCCATCAATATTTCGGCGACAAGCGGTGCCGCCAGGATCACCTGCTCAAAGTTGTCAAGGAACAGCAGCAAAGATTTTCCTCGCAGATAGTCCTTAAGATTGTCAACGATAGACCGCCCCGCGGTCTCAATGATGCCTAAGGTTTGAGCGATAGTCGAAGCGACGAGTCCTGGATCGGTGATTGGCGCTAATGGGACAAAAAATATACCATCTCGAAAATACTCGATCATCTCGGCGGCGACTTGCAATGCTAACCTCGATTTTCCACTACCACCCGGACCGGTCAGCGTCAAGAGGCGCTCCTGGGAAAGCAATTGCTTGACCTCACTGATCTCTTTCGTACGCCCGATGAAACTGGTAAGTTGAACCGGCAGATTATTCGGGGATAGTTCCAGCGATTTGAGCGGAGGAAAATCTGACGGCAACCCCGCGATGATGAGTTGGTATAGATGCTTGGGCTTGCGCAAATCTTTGAGGCGGTGTTCACCGAGATCTCGCAATGTCACGCCATCCGGCAATTCGTTTTCGACCAAATCATAAGTCGTCTGTGAAAGCAGTACCTGGCCGCCAAATGCAGCAGCTGCAATGCGTGCTGCGCGATGGACATCGATGCCCACATAATTCGCAGAGCTGATTTGCGGCTCGCCAGTGTGTAAGCCCATGCGCACGCGTACGCTGACGCCATTTGTCCATGTGTGGGCAGTGAGCTCATGCTGGGATTGCACTGCAGCGTTGATCGCATCCACGGCGCGTGGGAAAGCAACGAAAAATGAATCGCCCTGGGTACTCACCACGCTTCCATCGTGCATCTCACACGCCTCGCGCAAAAGTTGCTGTTGTTCTGCAAGCAGGATTGCGTATTTCTCGCCTAACTGATGCAAGAGTCGCGTCGAGCCTTCAATATCAGTGAATAAGAATGTTACTGTTCCAGAAGGAAGATTAGCCATCGCTTTTCTCTAATGCGTATGCAACTGCCCGCTCCATCCTCTACGGAAAAAGGAGTGATAATGGTATCTCTTTTCTTTTAATATCGCAAGTGCACGTCGATTAGTATCATAGTTTTCACATAAACGTGATTTTGGGGAAATGAAGGCGGCTGCGTCGCCTTCATTTCCCCAAAAACCTCTTATACTGGCGAGGAGCTATTGCGGGATGACAATGAAAGCAGTACAATTGTTCTATCTAAATTGTATGCGCTGGGACAGGCAGTGATGAAAATCCACATCCGGGGTGCACGCGAACATAATCTGCAAGGGGTAGAGGTCGAATTTGGCGAAGGGCTCACTGTTGTAACGGGGATCTCAGGGTCAGGCAAGACCTCGCTTGTTTTCGATACGCTGTACCACGAGGCGCGGCGCAGATTCCTGGAGGTCTTCGAGCTGGGCTCGCCCAAAGGGCGGCTGGCGCCGGCGAACGTCGATGAGATCACTGGGCTGGGGCCTGCCGTAGCAGTCGGGCAGAACCTGCTCAACCGCAACCCCAACTCAACCCTGGCGACCGCCTCCGGGCTGCACCCCTTCCTGCGGCTACTGTACGCCCGTTTCGGCGAGCGCAGCTGCCCGCGCTGCGGCATGTCACTGACGATCTATACAGAAGACGAGATAATGGGGCGCCTGGCAGAGCTGGCTGGTCATGGGACCGTGAGTATTGCAGCTGTACTGGTGCACGAAGTCCAGGGCAGCCACCGTACGCTGCTGGCGGGGCTGGCGGAACGCTTTGGGTTGGGACGGATCTGGGTCGATAGGGAGCCGTGGCAGGGCGTCGGGTTGGATGCCAGCGAGGTACATGACATCGACGTTCATATTCGCGCTGTGGGACCTGAGACAGACCTGACTCAGCTGCGGGCTGCCCTACAGGAAGCGATCGGACTTGGAGCACTGGCAGTGGTAATACGTTGGGAAGGCCAGGAGCAGCGGCTGGCGCGCACGCCGGTTTGCATCCGTTGCGGGGCCTGGTTTGGGGAACTGCGCCCGGTGGATTTCAACCGGGCCTGCCCGAGCTGTAACGGGCAGGGCTGCCTGGCCTGTCATGGGACGGGACTGCCACCGCAAGCCGCGGCGACGCGCTGGGCGGGACTGCGGTTTCCTGAGTTCCTGCAGCACTCTGTCGATGATGCCTTGGGGGATTTCATGAATAAAGAGCCAGCCTCGGTCACCGCACGGCTGCGAACGGAGATCATTCAGCGACTGGCGGCGCTGCAGCGGGTTGGATTGGGTTACGTTGGGCTCGACCGGTCGATACCCACCCTCAGCCGGGGAGAGGCGCAGCGGGTGCGCCTTGCGCTGACACTGATTAGCCGTCTGGAAGACATGCTGCATGTACTGGATGAACCGACGGTGGGACAGCACCCGGTCGATATTCAGCGGCTGCTGCCAGCCTTGCGAGAGCTGGCCGGGCCGGTGGTATTCGTGGAACACGAACGGATGGCGGCGGTGGACGCCGACCGGGCGATTGAGCTCGGGCCGGGAGCCGGGCACCAGGGTGGGCGGGTCGTCTTCCGTGGCACGCCAGAGGGACTTTGGCAGGCAAATACCGCTACCGGGCAGTATTTCAGCGGACGAAAAGGTGTGCTACGCCCCGAAAAACGCCCGGCGCCGGAACAATTCATCATGATCCGAGGTGCGAGCCTGCGAAATTTGAATAATATCGATGTGCCGATCCCACTCGGACGGATGAGTGTGATCACCGGCGTCTCGGGGTCAGGAAAGAGCACGCTGGTGGAAGACGTGCTGGTGCCGAGCCTGCTGAACCACAAACCGAGCGGCTGCCAGGGCATCGAGGGTCCGCCAATCCATCCAATCCTGGTGGACCAATCCCCGATCGGGCGCAACCCGCGCTCAAATCCGGCTACATACACCAAGTTAAGCGACGTGATCCGAGATTTGTTTGCAACAGTAACCGGGTTGCAAGCGGCTTATTTTTCGTTCAACCGACCCGAGGGCGCTTGCAACGCGTGTGGTGGCCTGGGGGCTGTCGAAGTGAGCATGCGCTACTTGCCCTCAACCTGGATACCGTGTGTGGAGTGTGAAGGGCGTCGCTTCACCGAACAGGTGCTGACTGCCAAGATCCAGTCGGGGGAGACGCAATATTCGATTGCAGAGTTCTATGAACTGACCATTGAAGAGGTGCAGGCCTTCTTCTCAGCAGAGTCTGATTTGCTGGGGGCAAATCGACTGCCAGCGGCGAAACTACAAACGGCCCGGCAGATCCTGGATGCGCTATGCGAGATCGGGCTGGGGTATCTCACACTCGGACAGGCCTCGACTACGCTTTCGGGAGGTGAAGCACAGCGAGTGAAGCTGGCGCGCTACCTGGGGAAGAAAACGCTCGCCAAAGACATGTTGGTACTGGACGAGCCAACTACTGGCCTGCACCCGCAGGATCTGGCCGGCTTGCTCGGTGTGCTCGACCGTTTGGTGCGGGCAGGGGCGACGATCGTGGTCGTAGAGCATAACACTGACGTGATCCGGGCGGCCGATTGGGTTATCGACCTGGGGCCGGGAGCTGGGCCCGCTGGCGGACGACTGCTCTTCGCAGGGCCTCCAGAAGAGCTGGTCGAATGTAGCACCTCATTGACTGGCCAGGCTTTAGGCGAGGAAATCCGGCTGATCTCCACTCCCAAGGCCGCCGCGCTAACGCACAGCAATTTACAGCGGACTTTGTCCGAGGTGATCGAGATCCGCGGGGCGCGCGTGCACAATCTGCAGAACGTCCACGTACAGATTCCAAAAGGAAAGCTGACCGTCGTGACCGGACTGTCGGGATCAGGAAAATCCAGCCTTGTACACGATGTGCTGGAGGCAGAAGCTCGGCGGCGCTTTTTGGAGAGCCTGAGCCTATACGAACGGCAAGGCTTGCATGAGGGCGCCGAAGCGGATGTCGATGCAGTGACGGGATTGGGGGTGGCGCTGACCATCGACGCGGAGCGGCTGGCCTTTTCCCGGCGGGCGACGGTGGGCACAGCCACGGAAATATCTCACCACCTAGCAGTGCTGCTGGCCAGCCAGGGAGAGCGCATATGCCTGGAATGCGGGTCCCCGATGGAGCGTGGCCCGGAGTGGGTTTGCATAGGCTGTGGCGCGCGTGCGCCGCTGGCATCCGCGCGGCATTTTTCCTCCTCGACGTACGCAGCGGCGTGCCAGGAGTGCAACGGGGTCGGCACCCTGCAGGTACCGAACCCGGCTAAACTGATCATTCACCCAGAGAAACCGCTGGTCGAAGGAGCGATGTACTCCCCGGGATTTTTCCCGAATGGCTACCTGGGCAAACCATTCAACGGCGGCTATTACCTGCTACAGGCGTTGGCGGAGTATTATGGCTTTGACCCGCATAAAACACCCTGGAATAAAATCTCCGCAGATGCCCAACAAGCCTTCCTGTTCGGCAGCAAAATGGAGCTGACGGTGACTTATTACAACCGGGCCGGTCGCTCGAATACCTATCAGGCGAAATTCCCCGGATTCTATGGCTTTATCCGGGACTGGGATGTTGGCGGGACGTACTCCGACACACAGCCTTGCCCGGCCTGCGCTGGGGCGCGGTTGCGGCCCGAGTACCTGGCAGTGAGACTGGGCGACAGCAACGTTTATGAATTGGAACGGATGACGCTGGTGGAACTGGCAGAGCGGCTGAAGGAGATCGTGCCCGCCCGGCGAGAGCTGGCCAGCGTATTGGATACTGTCCGCCAACGGCTGGAGTTTTTAATCCAGGTCGGGCTGGGCTATCTGAACCTGGAGCGCGTGGCGGGGACGCTGTCGGTGGGTGAAGCGCAGCGCATCCGGCTGGCGAGCCTGTTGGGCAGCGGGTTGACCTCCCTGACCGTGCTGCTGGACGAGCCAACGCGCGGCTTGCATCCGGCCGAAGTAGAAGCATTATTAAATGCCCTGGAGGCGCTGCGCGACGCGGGAAACACCGTCGTCGTCGTAGAACATGATCTGCAGGTGATACGCAACGCCGACAATCTGATCGACATGGGGCCGGGGGCAGGTCAAAACGGTGGGCAGGTCGTCGCCCAGGGGACGCCGGAGGAAGTGGCGCGGAGCGACAGCCATACCGGTCGCTGGCTGCGCGGTGAGCGACGCATGCAGCCGCGCAACCGGCGCGAGCCGCAGAACTGGCTGAGGATCCATGGGGCACGCGCCAACAACCTCAAGGGAGAAATCGTCGAGCTCCCGTTAAGGGTCCTGGTGGGGGTATGCGGTGTATCGGGTTCGGGCAAGTCAACGCTGGTAGC
>JAGDMX010000178.1 GCA_017860725.1 Chloroflexota bacterium
CAATACAAATTGAAACTCTGTCATAAAGGAATACAACATGTCAAATGCCATCCAAATTAACCAACCTGCCCCGGATTTTACTCTACCCGATTTTGAAGGAAAGCTCGTCCACTTAACGGACTTTCGGGGCAAAAAGAATGTCATACTGGTCTTTAATCGCGGTTTTACCTGACCGTTCTGCCAGAAACACATGGCGCAGTTGCGCCTGGACTATGAGAAGTTTATTGACCAGGAAGCCATCATCTTGGTAATCGGCCCAGAAGATCAGAAAGCCTTTAGATCATACTGGCAGCAGGCTAATCTGCCATTCCGTGGCTTACCAAATCCGGATCACAGCGTGCTAAAGCAATTTGGGCAAGAGGTGAACCTTTTCAAATTAGGACGTATGCCTGCCCAGGTGATTATCGATAAACAAGGAATTGCACGCTACGCACACTACGGAAAAGCCATGAGCGATATCCCGGACAATGAAGAATTGGTGGCGATACTTCGTGAAATTAATCAAGAACAGGAGCTAATACGCAGTTAGCATTTTTAGCGCAAATATGGTGCCACCCCTGGCAGTAATTGGTCACTAGCCAGGGGTGGATGATATTTCGGGGGATGGTCTAACAGCTACGATTATGATATATTAGCCCGCGGTTACTCCACAAGATTATTCTGTACCGAGGTGCCTATGTCCTATCGCTCAGACCGTGCCCAGCGCAGGGCCAATAAACAACGCAATTTACGTATCCTGGTGATTGTTCTAATCGTGTTGATCCTGGCGGTTTTAGCATATTTTCTTTACCAGCAGTTCAGCAGCGGTAGCGACACCAGCGTTTTCCCGGGTATCTGGTATCAAACTTTGGCGGTAACAGGTTCGCCCATCTTCTCATAGATTACACGCCCAAGCCGGGAGATGCCTTCCATGATCTTTTCAGGTGTGGCATTTGAAAAATTCAGGCGCATGGTATTGTGGCCACCACCTGTTGGATAAAATGAAGCACCTGGGACAAACGCTACTTTTTGTTCGATAGCGGCTTTTAATACATCCGTTGAATTCAGGTTTTCTGGGAGCGTACCCCACAGAAACAGCCCACCCTCCGGGTGTGTCCAATCCACACCGGGCGGAAAGTATCCATCCATCGCTCCAAGCATGGTATCCCGCCGCTCTCGATAAACATTGCGTATCACCTTTATATGGCGATCTAGAAAACCGCCGCGCGCCACCTCATATGCCACGAATTGGTTGAAGGTTGCTGTATGCAGGTCAGCCCCTTGTTTAGCCTGTACCAGTTTGCCGATCACTTCCGGCGGAGCGACCACCCAGGCCAACCGCAAACCTGGTGCTAGAATTTTCGAGAATGTACTTAAGTAGATGACATTACCTCGGTAGCAAGCATCACAATTGCCGCGGAATTGATTATCCAACGTCACCACAGAGGGTAAGTGATCACCTTCGTAGCGGAGCTGTCCGTATGGATCATCCTCTACAATCGGTACACCGTATTGGTCCGCCAGTTCAATCAACTGGATACGCCTCTCCATGGCTAAAGTTACACCAGTCGGATTCTGGAAATTCGGAAGGACATAGATAAATTTCGGCCCGCTGCGGAGCGCCGCCTCCAGGGCATCAGTGACCATGCCATGCTTATCCATCGGCACAGTCACGTACTCAGCTCCATACGAACTCCATGCTTGAAGCGCACCTAAATAAGTAGGAGACTCGACCAGAATTCGGTCGCCCGGATTGATTAATATCTTGCCCAGCAGGTCTAGTGCTTGCTGCGAGCCAGATGTAATCAGGATATTTTCAGGCGACGTCTCGATTCCATAACGCGAAGTGTGACGGGCCACCAGTTCTCGCAAAGGACGATAACCGTCAGTTGCGCTGTATTGAAGTGCCTGTGCACCCCTGTCTTTCATCACTTTTTCACAGGCAGCCGTAAATTCCTCAATAGGGAATACCTCGGGCGCCGGCATTCCTCCCCCAAATGAAATTATATCCGGTTGCTCCGTCAGCTTAAGCAGCTCGCGTATGGCGGAGCTGCTCATTCGTTGCGTACGTTGTGCAAATCGGTGTTCCCAAGGTGTTTGCATAGATTCTCCTATCGGTTATTTAGGAAAACGACTGATTACCGTTGCTGGAGTCGGCAGGATAGCTTTTTCAGCAACCTTCAATTCCGCAGGTGGTTTGCCCACCTTATCTGGCGCGCTCTGGAAGATGGATATCGGAGTACCCTCCTCAGCACTCTTTAGCTCAATGTACGCTTGCCCGGTTAAAAAGCCCTCTTTATCGACAGCGCAGCTCGTCACCCAGCCGATGACCCGGCCGCGCTTATCCAGGACCGGATCGCCGCTGTGAGCCATGCGAACGCCTTTTTCGTTAAAGCGGAAGCGTGCAACTATTCCTTTACGGCTCCTCTCACGCTCCAGGAATGCCTCCCGACCGATAAACCAGGGTTTATAGGTTTTGACATAACTGCCAAAGCCGCCCTCAGCCACACCCAAATCAGTCTCTCCCATATGACCCGATCCAACCCCCATCTCATGACCATATAATGGTAGTCCAGCTTCCGTACGCAGGGAATCGCGCGCCCCTAGTCCCACTGGTTTCAGGCCAAACGATTGCCCGACCTCCAACAGACGTTCAAACAGCTCGGCAGCACGATCTGGATGTACAAACAATTCAAATGCCATCTTTTCACCAGTGTAGCCGGTGCGAGAAACAACCAGATCAAATCCGCCAACCTTCGCATCGCATAGTTGAGTTCGCTTTAGAGCCATGATCCGTTTACGCGCCATGCTATCGACTCCTAATGTCAGCAATATGTCACGCGAGCGCGGTCCCTGCAGCGCGATGTCTACACGCATATCTTTTCCTTCTTTTGAATCACGCAAGTTTCGCAGGCGGACTCCCGAGCCGTATGCGGTTGCCCCAGGATTGGAGCGGCTCACTCTTACTTTCCCTTGCTTGACTTGGTTGAGCCAGGCCCAATCTTTGTCATCGTTCGAGGCATTGACAACAACCAGGAATTTTTCATCCGCTCGATGATAGATCAATAGATCGTCAATAACATTTGCATCAGGTGTCAGGAAATGTGTATAGCACGACTCTCCAATCCCTAATCCGGAAATATCATTTCCAACCACACAGTCAAGGAACACTGCAGCATCGGGGCCTTCCACCTGGTAAACTCCCATATGAGCAACATCAAATAGTCCTGCCGATTCACGCACAGCCAGGTGTTCTTCAACCACCGAGCTGTACCATACCGGCATCTCCCAACCCGCAAATGGAATAATCTTCGCCCCTAGTTTCTTGTGGAGATCGTAGATCGGAGTTCGCCGCAAGGCGCCTTCTTGCTCCTGCCATTCAAAGGGAGGCAACGGCTGGCTGCCACGATTGGCCGGCTGGCCTACAAAATAAGGTTTATCCCGGCTGGTTGCGCTTTCTGCACTAGGTACAGGAGCCTCTGCAGACACTTTACTTACAACCACCGGACCTGGGAGCTTGCGGAGCGGATCATCATCAAAGGCTACATATCCATCGGATAAATCCCGTAGCCAGGCTGCAGCCAAGCCAGATTGAACGCCGGAGACAAAGAACCGGAAGCAGTACGGGTCAACGGCCGATAATGTTCCGTCTACTTCACCATTAGGGGTATATAGCCGTGCAGCCTGTGCCTGCCCAGGTTGAAGTTGGTCCGTTGGGCTGGCAAATGCATAGTTTAGAAAACTACGAACTCGATCGCCCCGGAGCTCAAATGCTGCGGTCTTCTCTGATCGATCATCCAAGTAGTAAAAATGCGGGTATCCGTGGCTGGGTGGGTCGAAATCAAGCCCAGCCGCACTCGCCAGGTCCCTTACGCGCAACTTTACATCTTCCAATATACCGAAATCGACTTTGGTCCGGCGTGCTTCACCTTTTCGGCCTTCAAGACCGAAAGGTGTGGTAGCCAGCAGGAGATCAGCAATTGCATCCGCTACTTGCAGCATTTGTGATTCTTTAAACCCTCGCTGAGTAACCCAGGAAGTCCCAAGCCTTAATCCCGACGGATCGGCGGCTGATTTATCGCCGGGGATTGTATTTCTGTTAACCACAATCCCGGCAATATCCAGGATTCGCGCAGCCTGATCACCGGATAGTGTTACCCCATCTGATCCTATGATATTGCTACAATCCACGTTCGTTAGATGGGTATTTGTGCCGCCATATGCGATGCGAATCCCACGCCGCTTAAGCTGCTCGGTTAAGGTCAGGCAGTTTTCAATGGTTTGCTGCTGTAAATGCCTGAATTGATCAGTACGCGCCAGCTTGAAAGCCAAAGCAATAGCAGCAAATACATTGACGTGCGGCCCACCTTGCTCGCCAGGAAATACCGCCCGGTCTATTTTTCGAAATAGCGTTGGGTCGGTGGTCAGGATGCAAGCCCCGCGCGGTCCGTTCATCGTTTTATGGGTCGTGAACGTGATCACATCGGCATATCCTAAAGGAGTGGGGTAAACACCTCCCGCTACCAATCCGGCAACATGGGCGATATCGGCCAGCAAATATGCCCCGACCGCCTTCGCTATCGCCTTGAAGCGTGCCCAATCAACCGCCCAGGGGTAAGATGAATACCCGGCAACAATCACCTTGGGTTTATACAATCGAGCCAGTTCTTCCACCTGATCGTAATCGAGCTGTTCAGTTTGTGGATCGACGTTATAATGCACCGCTTTATAGATCTTACCAGAGCGATTCACCGGCGAACCATGTGTAAGGTGTCCGCCGTGCAACAGGTCCATGCCCATGATCGTATCACCAGGATTAATCAAGGCATGATAGACAGCATTATTAGCCGGCGCCCCGGATAAGGCTTGAACATTTACATAGATACTTTCAGCTGGTATCTCCTCAGTTGCGAATAGCTCAGCTCCCCTACGGCGGGCCAGCGCCTCGACCACATCCGCATATTCTACTCCTTTGTAGTATCTTGGATCGGAATATCGACGGAAATCCGCTAGTCGGGCTTCATAATCCAGGATTTCTCCCTGGCTCATGAAGCGAGTTTCTTCATCCGGATAGCCTTCTGCATAAATATTCTGAAAAGCCGAGCCTAGGGCTTCCCGTACTGCCAGTGGCGCTTGGCTTTCGCTAGCAATTAATATCAGCTTGCGCGCCTGGCGTTCAGCCTCCAATTGTGTTAGTTCGTAGATATCAGAATCAAGCTCACAAAGTGAGCCGCGAAACAGAAAATCAGCCATAGAGCTACTCCAAATATTAGGTTATGTATGGTTAATATGGGATTGTATGGAGCAAGACCTGAATTGGAAACGCCGGTAAGGCTCATTTCGCCCAGGTCTGGGGGAGGCCAGTACAGTTGCATCTGACAAAGCAGAAGCTTGACGATGACCGGTTGAGGGTGAAGAATCATCCTAATATCATTTTAGCCCTTTGCAATAGCTGGGTCAAGTGACGAAAGACATGATCCAAGTATGAGTCATGAATGAATCAGGTGTAGTTGTGATCTGGTATCTTTGAGAACTGCCTGGGCAGCATTATAGCCGCACATCCCGTGCACACCCGGCCCCGGGGGAGTAGAGGATGAACAGAGATAAACACCCTTTACCGGCGTTCGGTAGGTAGATAAAGTAGGCCGGGTAAACATCTGTCGCAGATCCATCGATCCCCCGGTAATATCCCCACCGATGTAGTTTGGATTATATTTTTCCATGGACGATGGATTATGTACGTGTCGAGCCAGGATGAGATCCCTAAAACCCGGTGCAAAGCGTTCGATTTGGGCCTCAATACGTTCCGTCATATCGAATTCAGAACCGAAGGGAATATGGCAGTATGCCCAAACAGTGTGTTTTCCTTCGGGCGCGCGTGAGTTATCAAACAGACTTTGCTGTGCGAGGAGAATATAAGGTTTCTCAGGGTGCTC
>JAGDMX010000179.1 GCA_017860725.1 Chloroflexota bacterium
ATTCCATACGCAGATCGAACAATAAAAGCTGGTGTTTGGGCCAAGAAAGAGCTTTCCGGCATCGAGCTGAATGGCAAGACCCTGGGTGTGATTGGTGTGGGCAATATCGGGGCGGCGGTCGCGGTCCGTGCAGGAGCGTTGGGGATGGATGTGATTGGTTACGATCCACTCCTGCCGGCAGAGGAAATTGCCCGGCGTGGTGCCAGGCCGGTGGGGATTGATGACCTGTATGCCAGCGCCGATTTCATTACAATTCACATTCCCCTGACAGCAGGGAGTCGCGGATGGATCAACGCCGCCGTCCTGGCGCAAATGAAGCCAGGGGTGCAGATCGTGTGTACGGCGCGCGGCGGGATTATCGACGAGGAGGCTTTGCTGGCTGCCCTGAATTCAGGTCATGTGGCCGGTGCAGCGCTCGATGTGTTTAGCCAGGAACCGCCTGGCATGACCGACCTTGTATCACACCCTAATGTGATTGCCACCCCTCATATTGGAGCTCAGACGGAGGAAGCGCAAGCCCGGGCGGCCGTGGATATTGCCTGTGAAGTGCTGGCTGTGTTGCGGGGTGAGTCGCTGCGCTGGCGCATCGTATGATGCCCCGTCAAAATTACCATCTCAATTTTGGGTCGAGACAACTATGGAGCAACGATTACAACATCTCAGAAATATCTTGGCAGAAATTCACGACCTGGATGCGGCTGCATCCGCATTAAGCTGGGATCAGCAAACCTATATGCCCCCGGGTGGTGCTCAAGGGCGCGGCCAGGTGCGGGGGACTTTGCAGCGGCTGTCCCACGATAAGTTTGTCTCAGAAGAGATGGGCGAGCTGCTTGAACAGCTTGAGCCTTACGCCGCGCGCCTGAACCCGGATTCGGACGAGGCGCGCATCATCCTGGATGCTGCCCGCCTTTTCCGCAAGCAGGCACGTGTGCCTTCCGAGCTGGTAGTTGAACAAGCCGAAGCAACCAGCATTGCCACGCAAGCTTGGCAGCAAGCGCGCCGGGAGAATAACTTTGCACTTTTTCAGCCTCACCTGGAGCGAATTTTTCATCTCAAGCGCCAGTATGCGGCGTTATTTGCGCCTTACGAGCACATTTATGATCCTCTTCTGGATGATTTCGAGCGGGGGATGACGACCAGCCAGGTTAAAGCGATTTTTAGCACGCTTCGCCCTCAGCAGGTAGCGTTGATCCAGGCTATCCAGTCCCGGCCCCAGGTAGATGACTCGTTTCTACACCAGCCTTTCGATCCCCAAAAACAGTGGGAATTCAGTGTGGAAGTGATAACGAAATTTGGCTATGATTGGAATCGCGGCCGGCTGGATAAAGCGCCGCATCCCTTCTCGCAAGCTTTAGGACTTGATGATGTGCGCATCACCACTCGCCTGATCCCGGACTTCTTCAACCCGATGCTGTTTGGTACGATGCACGAAACCGGACACGCCCTGTACAGCCAGGGCATCGATCCGGAGCTGGATCGCACATCGGTGGCGCACGGGGCTTCTCTGGCGGTGCACGAGTCTCAGTCTCGCATGTGGGAAAACCTGGTAGGGCGCTCATATCCCTTCTGGCAGGGGTTTTATCCCCGCTTACAGGAGTTCTTCACCTCTCAGTTAGGCAGCATCAGCCTGGATACGTTTTATCGCGGCATTAACAAAGTCCAGCCTTCCCTGATCCGGGTGGAGGCGGATGAAGCAACTTATAACTTGCATGTCATGCTGCGGTTGGAGGTCGAGATCGCCCTGATCGAAGGCAGCCTGGATACGGCAGACCTGCCTGAGTTCTGGAACATACGCATGCAGGAGTATCTGGGAGTTCGTCCACCCAATGATAAAGATGGTGTGCTGCAAGATATCCATTGGTCGATCGGTCTGGTAGGATATTTTTCTACATACGCGCTGGGAAACCTGGTCTCAGCACAGTTATGGGAGTGTATCTTACGCGATATCCCGGATTTACCGGAGCAAATCCAGCGCGGTGAATTTTCCGCCTTATTGAGCTGGCTAAGGGAGAAGATCCATCGCCACGGCGCCAAGTATGCCCCTCAGGAGCTGGTGGAGCGGGTAACGGGCTCGCCAATTGATCCGGCACCTTATTTGCGCTACTTGCAGAATAAGTACGGTGAAATTTACGGTTTATAGCCAAGGGATGAAATTCACGCTCCTATTGCTGAGCTTACTGACAGCCTGGTTATTGGCGGTTGAACCCACGACAGAGAAATTTTCCTACGTGGCGATCACTCAACCGGGGCAGGGCGCTGAGGTGCTTGCCCCGATTGTGGCTCAGGCGAGATTGAACGGAGATGCGGGCCGCTGGCTGCGCCTGGAGCTGTTTGGCAATGATGAGCGGTTGTTGTCGCGCCGCTTGATGGAGCTGGCGGATGTAACTGGTTATCCTGGCAGCCTGGCACTCGAGCTGGACTACGAGGTACGTCAACCAGCCGAGCGAGGTTGGCTGAGACTCGTGATCCTGGACGAGCACTTGCGACTGCTGGCGGTGGATTCACTGGAGCTGAATTTGCTATCTGAAGGACGAACGAAAGCCTCACCGTCCTCTGACATAGCGCCGGACATCGTTATCCAATCGCCGGCAATGCATTCTCGGGTCTCGGGGGGCGTGGTGCAGGTGTCGGGCACGATCGCCGCGGGAGTTGAGCTGCCTTTACGTGTGCAACTGGTTGATGCCGACGGGAAAGTCGTTGGCCAGCGGTTGGCAGGAGGCAAACTACAAAATGGTCGTGAGATAACTGTGTTTTCGGCAGATGTTTCCTACCTCGTATCCAAGCCAACTGCAGTGCGCTTGTTGGTTTTCGAGGAAGGCAAGGATCTCCGACAGGTTTTAGCCGCATCCAGTTTGGAGCTGGTGTTATATCCCTAAGGTCTGCGATGTTTGTTGATACAATAATCTTCTATATGCAGAAGATGCCCAATCCTCTTTGGGAAATCCGGATGATATTTTGCAGGTAATTCTTATCAGGAGAGTAGAATATGGCCAAAAGAGAATTTATTTCGAAGCGCGCTCCTATTTACCGGGATGTGACGGATGAACAGTGGCACAACTGGCGCTGGCAACTTAGCAATCGGATTAACAGCGTCGAGGAGTTCGAAAAAGTGCTGCCGCTCACCGAGAGTGAACGCCGAGCGCTCTCGGCCGCCAGCCTGTTCCGGGTGGATATCACGCCATATTTCATCTCGTTGATCGATCCGGATGACCCGAATGATCCCATCCGCAAGCAGGTGGTGCCGACCGCGGCCGAGATGGTGCCGTTTACCTCGATGATGGAAGATTCACTGGCGGAAGATCGCCATTCTCCGGTGCCTGGATTGGTGCATCGCTACCCGGATCGGGTGTTGATGCTGGTGACCACGCAGTGTGCCAGTTACTGCCGCTATTGTACGCGATCGCGCATTGTCGGCGATCCTTCGGCGACCTTCTCACGTGCCGAGTTTGAAATGCAGATCGAATATCTCAAGCGTACACCGCAGGTGCGTGATGTACTGCTCTCCGGCGGTGATCCGCTAGTTCTGGCGCCAAAGATCCTGGAAGAAATCCTCAGCCGTTTGCGTGATATCGAGCACATTGAGATTGTCCGCATCGGGTCACGCGTCCCGGTCTTTTTGCCTATGCGCGTGACGGACGAGCTTTGCAATATGCTTCAAAAATACCATCCATTGTGGCTGAAGATCCACGTCAACCATCCCAATGAGATCAGTCTGGAGTTGGCACAAGCAGCTGACCGGCTGACACGCGCCGGTATTCCCCTGGGAAACCAGGCTGTTTTGCTGGCAGGTGTCAACGATAACATTCACATCCAGCGACAACTGGTGCAGGATTTAGTGCGCATCCGGGTGCGACCCTATTATCTGTATCAGTGCGACCTCGTCGAGGGTGCCGGGCATTTCCGCACACCGGTTGGCAAAGGAATTGAGATCATGGAGGGGCTGCGCGGCCACACCTCTGGTTATGCTGTGCACCAATATATTATCGATGCCCCTGGCGGCGGAGGAAAAATCCCGGTTGCACCTAATTACGTCCTGAGCATGTCCGACCACAAGATCATCCTGCGCAACTATGAGGGGTATATCACCACTTACGAGGAACCGGTTGATTACCTGCCCAGCCATGCGGCAAAGTTTGTGGGTGAAAAACGCCCTGAACCGGGCCAATCCGGGCTTACAGGATTGTTGGAGGGCGATCAGATGTTTATCAAGCCGGAAGGCTTTGATGAACTGCACGACCGGGGTGGTATCCAGCACCGCCTGAAGGATGAGAAGAAATGGGTGCCGCTCGGGATTGGTAGTGGCGAGGAAAAACAACCGACCTCTTGACAATCCAGGTCATTCGTTTATAATATTTACTAACTTTCTCATAAATATCAGGTATGGAGAGATTTCCGATGAACACTTGCATGTGTATGGGGCGGGGCTCGTAGCCACCGCCTCGTCGCAGCAGACAGGTTGACGCAGAACACTCCCTGCGATCAACGACCAACAGACTGACGAAGGGTGGTTGCGACCCCGCTTGCGAAATAATTTCGCGAAGCGTATGCGTTTTGTATAAGGTCCGCCGCCCTTTTTGGTTGTCTGTTGGTCGTTTTTATTGGGTAAAAAGATTTAGTTTTGAGAGTTATTGTTGGAGATAAGCAATGGCCATACAGGTCATGACCACCAATCCTCGGATTGTGACTCCTTCGATAGGGACAGAGCTTGCCACTAAGGTGGGTAATACACCTCTCCTGCCGCTGCGCCGAATTGCAGCCCATGTTTCACCTCAAGTACAAGTGCTGGCCAAGGCGGAATGGTTTAATCCCGGCGGTTCGGTAAAAGACCGCCCAGCGCTGAACATCCTGCGTACGGCTATCGCTGATGGCTTGCTAACGCCCGATAAAAAATTGCTGGACTCAACCTCCGGCAATATGGGAATTGCATATGCCACCCTGGGGGCAGCACTAGGAGTAGAGGTTACCCTGGCTTTGCCCGCCAATGCCAGCCCAGAAAGAATCGCTATTTTGCGTGCTCTGGGTGTAGAGTTAATTCTTACCGATCCTCTTGAAGGAACGGATGGCGCAATGCGGGTGGCGCGCCAGCTGGCGACCGAGCACCCCGAGCTTTACTGGTATGCCAATCAATATGACAATCCCGCAAATTGGATGGCGCATTACCTGACCACCGGCCCGGAGGTGATCCAACAGACCGCAGGGAACTTGACGCATTTTGTTGCGGGTATGGGCACTTCCGGGACACTGACCGGCGCGGGGCGCTATCTGCGCCAGTACAATCCAGAGATCAAACTGGTAGCTGTGCAACCGGATTCATCTTTTCATGGATTGGAAGGACTTAAGCATTTTCCCACTGCTATCCAGCCGGGTATCTATGACCCGCAGTTGCCAGATCGCATCCAAGCGGTGACTACCGAGGCAGCTTATGGGATGGTGCGTCGGCTGGCGCGTGAAGAGGGCTTGTTTGTGGGTATATCATCCGGCGCGGCGGCCGCAGCTGCGATTCGAGTCGCAGAAGAGCTGGATGAAGGTGTAGTGGTGACGATATTCCCCGATGCGGGTTATAAATACCTGAGCGATAAGGAACTATGGAAATAGCTATGACGCTTGATGTCTCGCAGGCATTACTCAAGGAGATTCACGTACATGGCGAAGATTCCTACCCAGAGGAAGGCGCAGGTCTGCTTTTAGGCGTTCTGGATGGAGAAAACAAATTGGTTATACGGTTGCTTTCTTTGGAGAACGCCAGGGAGGACTCTGCCCGACATAACCGTTACCTGTTAACCCCTGAGGATTACTTGCGTGGCGAGCTGGAGGCATCTCGGCTAGGCCTGGATGTGCTGGGTGTATTTCACTCCCACCCCGATCATCCCAACCAGCCCTCAGAATTTGACCGCGAATGGGC
>JAGDMX010000180.1 GCA_017860725.1 Chloroflexota bacterium
CCGGAGAGCCGGGAAGCAGTCGGCCGCCTGCAAGCGCTGGGGGTGGAGGTTGCCATGCTGACCGGCGATAGCCGGGCGGTGGCAGCCGCGGTAGCCAAGGATTTAGGCATCCGCCAATACGCGGCGGAAGTGCTGCCAGAAAACAAAGAGCAAGAAGTGCGCAAATTCCAGGAGCAGGGCAAACTGGTTGCCATGGTCGGGGACGGTGTCAATGATGCCCCGGCGCTGGTGCGGGCAGATGTCGGCATCGCCATCGGTAGCGGAACCGATGTGGCGGTGGAATCGGCCGGGATTATCCTGGTAAAAAACAATCCGCTGGATGTCGTGCGGGCTATCGAGCTCAGCCGGGCAAGCTACCGCAAAATGCAGCAAAATTTATTTTGGGCTACGGGGTATAACTTAGTCGCCATCCCGCTGGCGGCCGGTTTGCTGGCGCCGTGGGGGGTCGATTTGACGCCAGCAGTGGGAGCACTATTGATGTCCCTGAGCACCGTGGTTGTGGCAGTGAATGCCCAGCTACTGCGCAGGCTGGTCCTATAGCGTGGCCGACAGCTAAGAGGCTAATTATCCGGCCAATCCAAATCAGGAAATTCATACCCAAAATAGTGACATTTGTCACTACTCTCCCTGAATTCGCATCGGTATAATTCGGGTATTCTTGATACAACAGGTAGAATTTGCCGAATTACTGTTGCGGAGGCCGATTTTAATGGTGCATACAATCCACCCACGCTATATCCCATCTACCCTTTTTATTCTAGTGATTCTGCTGGCAATCATCCTGACAGGCTGTAGTGGACAAGATAAGCCATCCACCGAACATGATTTCGAGATGGCTTCCACCAGCGACATGCCAGCAGAGGTCAAAGCCGCGCCAGTTGTCGTCCAGCAAGCCTACCAGTTTGCCGCTGCCAACCCAGATGTCCTGACCCACATCCCCTGCTACTGCGGTTGTGGGGAGATGGGGCATACTTCAAATTATGCCTGCTATGTTTCCGGGGTGGATGCCAACGGCAAGCCAACCTATGACACTCACGCCCTGGGCTGCTCGATCTGCGTGGATATCACGCAGGATACTATGCGCCTGCTCGACCAGGGGAAGAGCGTCCCGGAAATTCGCAATTATATTGACGAGACGTACGCAAAATACGGCCCGTCGAACATGCCATAGCACCAATTCGTAACGATTGCCTGCGATAGTAATGAAAATGCTCCCATCCTCTCTCATGAACAAGCACTGGAAGTGGGGAATCTTCATCCTGCTGGCACTGACAATCCTGTTGCTGCCGCTACCGGCGCAATCGGCTCAGGCTTCCGAAAAGTACATCCAGATCCAGGCGAGCAGTTATGAATACAACCCAGGCGTCGTGAGAGTCAAGCCGGGCGAGCGCGTAACACTCGAGCTGACCTCTACCGACGTAACGCATGGTATTTATATCGACGGGTACAACCTGGAGGTCATCGCCGAGCCTGGTCAGACACAAACTCTTTCGTTTGTTGCCGACCAAACCGGCACATTCCGCCTGCGCTGCTCGGTAACCTGCGGCGCGCTACACCCCTTCATGACCGGTAAATTGCAGGTTGGCACCAATGCACTGCTGTGGAAATCGATCGCGATCGCTGCCCTGGGGATTGCAGTTGTGATCTGGACGGTGCGAACATGAACCGGGTTGAGCTGACTCGCGTCCCGCTGATCAAGACTGCACTGCGCAGCCGTTGGCCGCAGTTGATCCTACGAGTGATCGCCCTGGCAGGCTTCCTGCTGGCGATCCTGGCCGGGATCAGTGGCACGCCAGTGGGCAGCCGCAACTTTGGGATCGTATTTGTGTGGATCGGCTGGTGGGCACTGCTGATGCTGGTAGCGGTGCCACTCTTCGGGCGCGGCTGGTGTAGTGTTTGCCCTATCCCTATGCCGGGCGAGTGGCTACAGCAGGGCGCCCTGCTCAAACCTCAAGGCAGAGGGCTCGGGCTGGGCAAGCGCTGGCCGAACAAGCTGCGTAATATCTGGCTGCAGAACGGCGCGTTTGTGCTGGTGGCGCTGTTCAGCACGGTCATCCTGACCAGCCCACTAACCTCCGCACTTGTACTCACCGCTTTTCTAGTGATCGCCATCGCCGCCAGCCTGGTTTTCGAACGGCGCGCATTCTGCCGCTACCTGTGCCCGGTGGGCGGCTTTATCGGCCTTTACTCACAGGTGGCGCCAGTCGAACTGCGGGTGATTGACACCTCAGTCTGCGCCAGCCACACCGAAAAAACCTGTTACGCAGGCAGCGCCGAGGGTTATGGCTGCCCCTGGCAGGTCTTCCCTCCTGGTCTCGTGAAAAATACTTACTGCGGCACCTGCATGGAATGCCTGCGCACCTGCCCGCACGACAACCTGGCGATTAACTTGCGTCCCTTTGGCACCGACCTGAACAATCCGACCGGGCGCAAAATGGACGAGGCCTTTAAAGCATTCATCATGCTGGGCTCTGCGGTGGTCTACTCGGCTGTTATGCTCGGGCCGTGGGGCTTTCTCAAGAGCGCCGCTTATCATATTGGCTCGGTGCAATGGCTGGTCTATGCAGCCGGCTTCCTGACTTTTCTATTTCTTCTCCTCCCCGGCCTGTTCTATGCAGCCGTCGCTCTGGGGCAGACTCTGGGTGGAAAAAAGGCGAAGCCGACCGGCAAGGCTGCCAGCCGGTCCAGGCTCTTCGGCACCCACCGGCAAGCCTTTACTGGCTTTGCCTATAGCCTGGTTCCGCTGGGGCTGGCAGCCTGGATTGCCTTTAGCGTCTCGTTCGTCTTCGCCAATATCTCGTATCTGTGGCCAGTGCTATCCGACCCGATGGGCTGGGGCTGGAATCTGCTGGGAACCGCCAGCCTGTCCTGGACACCGTATCTGACCCAGGCCGTCCCGACTCTCCAGGCGCTGATTCTACTGGGCGGACTGCTGTGGGCTTCACGCACCTCACTGCGTATTGCCGATCAGCAACCTGCCCAGCCGACTGCCATAACCCGGCCTCTGTTGCAGGCCCTGCCGATAATCGCCTTCTGCGCGGCCGTAACCTTTGGTCTGCTCGGATTGCTGATTGCATGAGGTTCTCCCACTGAATGCGGAACATAGCACTCGCTGGATTCTAATTGGCCTAGCCCTCGGCTTGTTACTGGCCATCTTCCTGGTGCGGAGCTTCGGCTCCGGGCAGGCGATCGAGGTACACGCCAAAATGCCAGAACAAGGCGGGTGGACACCAAGCGACCTGGCAGCTACCGCTGGGCAGCCACTGCACCTGCGCCTGACCTCCGATGATGTGCTACACGGCTTTGCTATCGGTCAGAGCGACCAGCCGCCGGTGGATGTCGAACCCGGTAAGATGACCGAGCTAACTCTGAATTTCGACCAGCCCGGGAAATATACCTACTACTGCACCCGCTGGTGCGGACCCAATCACTGGCGCATGCGCGGCACCATTGAGGTACAGCCAGACCTGAACAAGCCAGGCGCAGCTGCTTCGCAATCCAGCCAGCCAGAGGCTGAGCCTCTATTCATCCAAATGGGCGTGGATATCGACGGGCAGCCACACACCGACCGTATACCACCAGATCGACCAAATGCCCGCCGGGGTCAGGCGCTAGACACCTCCCTGCCGGAAAAATACCTGGCCGAAGAATATTACCGGACGCACAGCCCAGTCGAGGTGTGGGAGTCGCTGCGAAATGAGGCCTTCACGCAATCCTATAGCGACCAGCAGGTTTGGGACCTGGTCGCCTGGATCTGGAGGCAAGGAACCTCCCCTGCGAAGCTGGCCGATGGACAGATGCTGTTCGCGCAAAATTGCGCCGCCTGCCATGGAGAGATGGGTGCGGGAGATGGCGTGATGGCTGAAGCCGTTGCGGCCGAATACGCCTCTTCAGGCCATGGCCCAGCAGGCCCGATCGATTTCACTGATCCACACCGCAACCTGGCAACCAGCCCGGTGATCCAGCAGGGCAAAATCATCCGCGGCGGGATGGGCACCGGCATGCCATATTGGGGGCCTATCTTCACCGAAGAACAGATCTGGGCATTGGTCGATTATTTATGGACGTTTCAATTTGAATACTGAGGAGACTTATGACAGGTAAATCCAGTCAACGCAAACCGCAAAACAAAAAGGGCGCCAGTACTAACTACTTCTGGCCGATCGTGCTGGTCGGCGGTGGGATCCTCCTGGTAGCGCTGGCTTATTTCGCCCTGCGCGACCGTGGTCAGCCAGGAACAGAGTCACAGCCGCAGGTGGGTGGAGCTCCTAGTATCACCGTCGAGCCATCCGTGATCGAAATGGGAGATATCAAGCTTGGAACACCGGTGCAGGCAGCCTTTACGATAACCAACGCAGGAGACCAGCCGCTGCTCTTCTCTGAGGATCCCTACATCGAGCTTGTGGAGGGTTGCTGACCGCCCCGCCCGACCATCGGTTCGATGGTCCTACAGCCTGGGGAAAGCACGACCGTCTCTATGGAGTTCATGATGCACGGCGATATGGGCGGCAAGCACAACTTCCGGTTGCACCTGCTGACTAATGACCCTGACCAACCGGATCAAACTGCTTCGGTGATCTCTAACTGGGTGCCTTAGGAATTCTCACAAGTACCTGCGGAACCAGTCCAGCGTTCGTTGCCAGGCATCGGCTGCAGCCTGGGGATCGTAAATCTGCGGGCGGGCGTCGTTGAAGAAAGCATGATTGGCGCCAGGGTAGATATGGATTTCGTGGGGAGTACCTTGCTGCTCCAGCATTTGCTCGAGCATGTGCACACTCTCCAGGGTGATGCCATGGTCGTGCTCGGCGTACAATCCAAGCAGCGGTGCGGTAATGCCCTGAACCACACTGAGCTCGCGCGGCATGCCATAAAAAGCAACCGTTGCCCCGACTTCAGCACACTGCCCAGCGGTAACAATTGCCAGCGAGCCGCCCATGCACCAGCCAACCACACCAATCCGCTTGGGCTGCACCTTGGGTAATCCTTGCAGATAGTGAATCGCTGCTATGATCTCGAGCACCGCGTGCTGGCGGTCCAGCTCCATGGCTAGCTTGCGAGCTTCGTCCGGCTCAGCAGCCTGGCGACCGTGGTACAGGTCGGGAGCCAGCGCTACGAATCCCTGGTCGGCAAAGCGCCCGGCAACCTCTTTAATATGCGGCACCAGACCCCACCATTCTTGAATGAGCACTACTCCCGGAGAAGCACCACCCTGAGCCGGCTCGGCCAGGTAGCCAGGGACCGTATCTCCATTGGAGGGAAAATCAACCATCTGCTGAATATGCGCCATCTTTGGATAGACCTCCATTCACAGACCACTGCACTGATTGGCCCTGGGTATAGCGAGCTTTGTCCTGACGGTTCCAGATCGTCACACCACCTTGCCCAAGCACTGAATAAGCCTCCCCATCCTTTACCAGTGCCGTATTGCCCTCGATGCCCACCAGAGTCTTGTCTCGAGAGACAAACATCTTCATGGGTTTGGCAAAGCTGGGCGGCATCTCGTCATAATGCGGAACAACAACGGCACCAGGCAGCAAGTTGAAAGCACGCTGCCAGACCGGAAAAGCCGGGATGCGCTCGCCCAGGATCATTGCCCCGGCGCTGCAGCCTGCCAGGATCCCACCGGTAGCCAGGACTTCCTGGATGGCTCGCCAGGCTAAGCTGTTTTTTAGTGTGTTAAGCAGATAATTTGGACGTCCCCCGGAAAGATAAACAAAGTTGGCCCGCCGGATGCGCTCGGCCAAGGCTGGGTCGTTAGCGCTGGCCTGGTCAATCACTGGCAATGCTTCTGCTTCGACTCCCAGGTGGGAAAAATGCGCTTCCCCCAGCTTCGACCAGTAAGCCACACGCTCTGAACCTTCGCTACCGGCAGCCGTAGGCAGGCAGACCACCCTTGGT
>JAGDMX010000026.1 GCA_017860725.1 Chloroflexota bacterium
ATCGCCCGCCGTAACAGCTTCCCCGGGCCTAAAATATCCTCCTGACCGACGAACTCCTCCAGAGTACGAGGGCGCATGCGCGCCGCCAGGGGCGCTTCAAATTTCATGCGGTCGTGCATGGCGTGGGTGAAGAGATCCATTATTGGCTGTCCTTAAACAGATTGATTACCAACATATCCCCGAAACCAGGGATACCTTCCATTCGATGGCGACGTGTTTCTCTGTACGCCGAGAATCTTGACCTTGCGCAAGATATCCTTTGAGGTGGACAGGGTTACATTTTGAGTCGCTGCTATCAACACCTTCAACCGCTCGTTGTTTCACATAAATCAGTATATCCCGTATGCACGTGAACATCAAGATAGGCCGTACGCGGATATATCCCCTGGAGGATCGACCAGAGGAGTAAGTAGTTGTCTGACGGAAGAATTCGCCCGGTTTAGATCCGGTTAGGTGGCGGCTCCAGAGTATATTGTGAAGACGAACGCATTTGAACAAAGAAGCCGGCAGCGGCGATCAGGATACCGATCAAGAACCACACCCAGCTGGTTTGATAATAGCTCAAGAGAGCATTTGAGCCAATATCCGCAACGTCAACCGTCCCGAACATGACCATGATCCCGGCGATTATGGCGCCTGCTCCGCCGATGGCTGTGATCAGGATGATCACCCATTTCTGGATATTCAGGAGAATAACCAGGGCAGCCACTACGACGGCGACCGCCACACCAACCAGAAAAGCCAAAATATCCCAATTCGCGCTGATGGCATAGACGATCCCTGCACCCAGAGCATAGCCAAAGGAGCCGGCTAGAATTGCCACCCCAACAATGTAGAACAGATAAGATAGCACGGCAAATATGATGCCGACAACCAGACCAACGATCCAGCTGGTAACTTCAGCCAAAAAAGCGGTCCCAAACAAGGCCTGCATTGCCTGAGCGCCAATCGCGAACCCGGCGAAAAATCCCCAGATTGGCAAGAGCATCAGGAAGAAACGGTAGCCGGCAAAGGCTACCGCCAGACCGAACACAATACCTATGATGCCGATGCAGATGGTTTGTATTGTCATTCTTTTCTCCTTGTCTAATAACTTAACATCAGTTCGGGATAAAGAAAAAAGGATGTTTTATCCCGAATTCACGTTAACTTAATGATTGATTAACACCTATCCAATTAACCCAAGCTGGGCTGGATAGTTACGCTAACAGGTTGAGCCTCTAATTTTTGCGATATCCTCACGAATCGTTTATAATCTAGTCAAATCAACTAAAATTCTTGACAACAAAATCCAAATCTTATTTAACGAGTCAGCCATGATGGAAAAATCAAAATTACCAACTTTCGACCCGGCACACGATGTGCTGCATTATGAAAAACAAGCCCTGGATGCTATCTTCTCCCCGAATAACGTAGCAGTAATTGGAGCGACGGAGACCCTGGGATCCGTAGGGCGAACAATTGTATGGAATTTGATCAGCAGCCCGTTCGGCGGCGCAGTGTTTCCCGTCAACCCGAAACGTCCCAGTGTCCTGGGAATCAAAGCCTATCCATCTGTTGCCGCTTTGCCAGAACCGGTGGACCTGGCTGTGATTGTTACTCCGGCGCCAACCGTCCCTGGAATTATTTCCGAATGTGTGGATGCGGGTGTAAAAGGCGCTATCGTCATCTCAGCCGGGTTCAAAGAAATCGGTCCGGCAGGGGCAGAGCTGGAACGACAAATCATGGAACATGCCAAACGCGGCAACATGCGCATCATCGGTCCGAACTGCCTGGGTGTTATGAACCCGCAAAACGGACTGAATGCCACCTTCGCCAGTGCCATGGCGCGCCTGGGCACGGTAGGTTTTATCAGCCAGAGCGGCGCGTTGCTCACGGCTATTTTGGATTGGAGCCTGCACGAAAATGTCGGTTTCAGTCATTTTGTCTCGATTGGGTCGATGATGGATGTTGGCTGGGGCGACCTGATTTACTACCTGGGTGATGATCCAAGGACCGAAAGCATTGTGATTTACATGGAAACGATCGGGGATGCGCGTGCGTTTATCTCTGCCGCGCGTGAAGTTTCCAGCACCAAGCCGATCATCGTTATCAAGCCTGGACGGACAGAGGGAGCGGCCAAAGCCGCGGCATCCCATACCGGGTCTTTAACCGGTAGCGATGAAGTTCTGGATGTTGCCTTCCGCCGTTGCGGTGTGCTGCGGGTAAACTCGATCGCAGAACTGTTTTATACTGCCGAAGTCCTATCCAAGCAGCCAAAACCCGCCGGTAATCGCCTGACCATTCTCACCAATGCGGGCGGTCCGGGTGTCCTGGCGACGGATGCTCTCATTACGAGCGGTGGCGAGCTCGCTGCTCTATCCGATCAAACCATGCAGGAGTTCAACGGGTTGCTTCCAGCCGCCTGGAGCCACAACAACCCTGCCGATATCCTGGGAGACGCCAGCCCCGAACGCTATGCCAAGGCGCTCGAAATTGCAGCCCGGGACCCGAACAGCGATGGCATGCTGGTCATCCTCACCCCGCAAGCCATGACCGACCCCACTGCCACCGCCGAGCAGCTTAAGCCATACAGTAAATCTTTTGAAAAGCCCGTCCTGGCAAGCTGGATGGGCGGCGAAGATATCGAAGAAGGTGTTCGCGTCCTCAATCGGGCTTCGATCCCGACTTTTCCTTATCCGGATACCGCTGCCCGGATGTTTGTCTATATGGCCAATTATTCACTCATCTTGAAGCGGCTGTATGAGACCCCAATGCTGAGCGACGGCAGCCACCTGATTGATAAAGCACGTGCCACGCAGATTTTGGAACATGTTCGGCAATCCGGTCGAACCATCCTCACCGAATACGAGTCAAAACAGCTACTCTCGGCCTATGGTATTCCGACGGTCGATACTCGGATCGCCACCACCCCGCAGCCGGTAGTTCTCAAAATCCACTCCGAGACAATCACCCATAAGACCGATGTTGGCGGTGTCCAGTTAAACCTGGGTAATGCTCAAGCCGTCAAGGATGCCTATCAATCGATTGAATCTTCGGTCAAATCAATTGCTGGTGAATTTTCTGCTACCGGTCAACGTCACTTCCTGGGAGTCACCGTCCAACCGATGAAGCAGGTCGAGGGATATGAGCTGATCCTGGGTAGCAGCGTTGATCCTCAGTTTGGCCCGGTGTTGTTATTTGGACTCGGTGGGCAACTGGTGGAGGTGTTCAAAGATCGCGCCCTGGGGCTCCCACCCCTTACGACACCCCTGGCCCGGAGAATGATGGAGCGCACCAAAATCTATACCGCATTAAAAGGTGTGCGCGGCCGCCGTCCGGTCAACCTGGCAGAGCTGGAGGAGCTAATGGTGCGCTTCAGCCAGCTGATTGCCGAGCAGCCAATGATCGAAGAGTTGGACATCAACCCTTTGATTGCCTCCTCGGATACACTCCTCGCTCTTGACGCCCGGGTCGTCGTATATCATAAGGATGTCAGCAATAAAAAACTGGCCCGGCTTGCTATCCGCGCATATCCTTCCAAATACATCAGCAAATGGGTGGCAAAGGACGGCAAAGCCATCACGATTCGCCCGATCCGTCCGGAAGATGAACACATGCTCACCACGTTCCACGAGATGCTCTCTGACAGGACTGTCATCATGCGCTATCTGCATCCCATGCAATTAATCGACCGTGTACAGCATGAAAGATTAGCCCGCATCTGCCATGGCGATTACAATCGCGAAATCACTTTAGTGGCTGAATATACAGAGCCGGACACCGGAGAGCGTAGTATCCTGGCTGCCAGCCGATTGAGCAAGATGCATGGAGAGAACGAAGCTCGTTTTACAGTGCTGGTTGCCGATCCCTACCAGGGAATCGGTCTTGGCAAAGAGATGCTTCACCAGATTATTGAGGTGGCGCGTGGGGAGAAACTCGAGCGGCTCGAAGCCGATATCACCCCGGATAACCATGACTTCCAGCGCATGGTTCAATCATTTGGCTTCCAGTTGGCACCTTCGACGGATGGCAAGCTGATCAGAGCCGAGCTTAAATTAAACTAACGTCAGCTCGGGATAAGGACAAAGAGGTGT
The DNA here is from genome assembly GCA_017860725.1 of Chloroflexota bacterium. Lineage (GTDB taxonomy): Bacteria > Chloroflexota > Anaerolineae > Anaerolineales > UBA4823 > CTSoil-045. Next base: position 4,077 of record JAGDMX010000026.1, read on the forward strand.
TTCGGGTTTATTTTAGGCGGCTCAGCCGGCCAAAATAAACCCGAAATCCTTTTATCTCGACACCGGTGTTTATTACAATCCAAAGGCAGTTCGAAAACCTGGGCAAACCGGATTCCATCCTACTTAGATCGGTTGCCTGATTTAAAATATACGTGGTAGACTTGCATTATTGATCCGGCAATCAAGATGCAACCTAACATCCTCACACCCGAATCTCTTATCCTGGTTGTGCTGCTCAACCAACCTCGCGATTTTGAGATCGCGCGCTTGCTCGGATGGTACCGGATACCCCTGAGATCAGCACCAAAGGTCGTCGCAGTTGATTTTTTGGCGTTCTACCAGACGGCAGCATTTGGTACGGAGAAATGGCGCATCCAATATATCGCTGCTGTGCGCGGGCATGAGCTGACAACACGCCATGAGCTACTGCGAGATGAGCCGGACCACCCAAATGCTAACCAGGAATATTATAAAATTCAGATTGGCCCTCTGATCTCTCTGCCCAGACCGGTGCTGGCTGGTGACTGGAAACGGCTCACGTTTTTATACACTTTAGGAGAATATCTCCTGAGCGCCAATACCCTGAACGACTTGGTCGTGCAGTCTGAAGAGCGAAAATTACTCTGGCAATCGCTACGCGAGCGTGCCAGCCTGGAGCAAAACTATCATACTGAAGATGCCAATGATGTCAACATTGACCCTGGTTTGTTGGCAGCCTTACTGGGAATACAATCTCTTGGGATCGATCACTAACCTTCTGAAGGTGAGCATGATGGATCAAGCGATTTAGATAAATGGGCGAAATACCGGAAGAATTTCCGCAATATTACGGGCAGGAAAACCCAGAGAACTCCGGCGAGGCGGCGTTCAACGAAACCGTCTGGAGCTACCGGGGTTACAAACTGCGCGCCAGCGAGTTTACTACCGCAATGGTGCATTTCTTCCGGGCGGAGATCCAGCGCGCTAATGTCTGGCGCTCTCGGTTAGACACCACCACCAACTGGGCAGTAGTCAGTACCGGGGCCGCGGTCTCGGTCGCCTTTTCGCAGCAGGGCAATCACATTGTCCTGTTGATGAACCTGTTCCTGGTCACCATGTTCCTTGCCATTGAGGCGCGCCGCTATCGGTATTACGAGCTGTGGAGCTATCGCGTCCGGCTCATGGAGACCGACTTTTTTGCCGCCATGCTCGTACCACCGTTCCATCCCTCTGCCGATTGGGCGGAAGCCCTGGCCGAGTCGCTGCTACACCCGGATTTTCCCATCTCAACTCTGGAAGCTGTTGGCAGGCGTTTACGCCGGAACTACCTTTATATCTACCTGATTATCGGGATTGGGTGGTTGGCAAAATTATGGCTGGTACCCGAGCAGGCGACAAGCTGGGAAGCAACTGTCGAACGCGCCAGTATTGGTCCGATACCCGGTTCAACGGTTATTATGATCGTAATCCTTTTTTATATCATGCTGATTGTCATGAGCATTGCCACCGTCGGACTCCAGCACGCTGCCGGTGAGGTGCTGCCCCGCTATGGGAGCTTTTCGGAAAACTTCACCGGGAGAACACCAGCCCGGGAGGATATCAAAACCGACACATTTGCCTGGTACCGTCCGAGCCGCCGTCGCAAGCAGTTAATTACATTGATAATCACCGACCATGCCCAGGCAGTCAGTAAAAAAATCATTGATGACATGAACCGAGGGGTGACCTCCATGCCCGGGGTAGGAATGTTCACCGGGAAATCGCACCAGGTTCTGCTCTGTGCCCTCACCGTTTCAGAGGTACCCCAACTGAAAGCTCTGGTGCAAGCCGTAGATCCCAACGCCTTTGTAGTCGTATCGCCTGCTCAGGAAGTTTTTGGTCGGGGATTTATGCCGCTCCAAAAAGAGAAGAAAAAGTAGGTACACCTATGCAGACTCTTATCAAATCCGGCACGATCATCACTGCAACCGATAACTATATCGCCGATATCTTAATCGATGGAGAGAAGATTGCTGAGATTGGGCACCACCTGGAAGGCGAAGGCATCCAAACCATTGATGCTGCCGGCAAACTGGTATTACCGGGCGGCGTTGACCCACATACCCATTTCGATTTGCCGATGTTCGGTACAGTCTGCAGTGATGACCATTACACCGGCCATAAAGCAGCCGCATTTGGTGGGACGACTACAGTCATTGACTTTGTGTCGCAGGATTACCCGAACTTACGCCAATCTGTCGAGGCCTGGCACGTGAAAGCGGATGCCAAAGCTGCTATCGACTACGGCTTCCATATGAATATCACTCATTTCGATGATAACGTGCGAGCTGAAATTCCCAGCTTACCCGATCTGGGAATTACCACCCTCAAGGTGTTTACGGCATATAATGGGCGCCTGCGCCTGCAGGATGGGGAAATCTTTCAAGTGCTACGTCTCTCCAAGGAATATGGCTTACTTACCCTATTACACGCGGAGAACGGCGATGTCATCGACCGGCTGACAGCAGATGCTCTGGCCGCCGGGCATATGACTCCGATCTGGCATGCCAAGACCCGACCTGCCTGGGGCGCCATCGAAGCGACACTGCGAGGGGCAGCTCTGGCAGCCCAGGCTGGCGCACCCTTATATATTGTGCATATGAACGCCGGTGGTGAGGTCGACCAGCTCCAATATGCCCGTCAGAACGGTGCTGCGGTAATGGGAGAGACCTGCCCGCAATACCTGTTCTTTACAAGCGACGACCTGCGCCGTCCCGATGGCGCAAAATGGATCTGCTCTCCCCCAATGCGGACTGAGCTGGACCAGGAGAGATTATGGAGAGGGCTGGCGGAAGGTACTCTGCAAACCATCGCCACCGATCACTGCCCATTTTTCTTCAACGGCACCCAACCGATTGATTATGAAGGGGCTCCGATTGCGATCCCTGGCAAGGAGCTAGGATTGGGGGATTTCACTAAAATCCCGAACGGTCTGCCTGTAGTTGGCGATCGCTTAGCCATTCTGTGGACGTACGGCGTCGGCCGCGGCAGGTTAACTCCCAATCAGTTCGTGGCCCTGACCAGTACCAATCCTGCAAAAATCTTTGGCTTGTATCCCCAAAAAGGCAGTTTGCTCCCCGGGTCAGATGCAGATATCGTGATCTGGGATCCAGAGCGGCACGTCAAGTATGGTGTGGCGCATGCCCATCATCGCACCGATTACAATCTGTTTGAGGGCTGGGAACTGAAAGGTTTTCCGGAAAAAGTATTCCTGCGAGGGACTATGATCGTTGATGGCGACCGTTGGCTGGGTCGTGCCGGCCTGGGGAAGTTCCTTCACCGACAGCCAGGGGCACCTGTTTTATAAGTTTCCAGCCTCTTCAAGATTGATTTGTCTCGGATCGGCTCCTTGATTCAACTGCTGAGTACACGCTCTTGTATTCCTAAGATTGCCATTATCTGGCTATCGATGATGATCATCCTCGCCGGATGCCTGTCGGTTGGTGCCGGTGTTTCCACAGACACCCCTGCTGAAACAATCAATTCACAGTCACAACCATCCCAGATACCCTCTCCGGAGGCTCCACTGGATTCCACAGAATCAAACGCTTCTCCGGCTAACGAAATACCTACACCGGTCAATAACGATACGGGCATTGAAAATGTTGAGATCACTCCCAGCCCATCCTATTCATCGACGGTTCCCGGTAAAATAAGTGGACACCTATTATTTCTGGCAGACTCAAGCCTGAAACACTGGCGACCCTATTCAGGTCATGCAAACCTGCTGCTAAACGATGTGTGGGATTATTCATCTTCAGTCAATGGCCGGCGAATTGCGGTATTACAGAGCCAGAAGATTACGGCAAACGGCAGCCAGCTTTTTGACTTAAATGTATTCGAGCCGAAGACTCGCCAAATCCAAACGCTGCTTGCGGCCATCCCTGAGCCTCATCTGCTCTCAATATCTCCTTACGGGCTTAGCATAGCCTTCTGGGATCGCCAGGGCGGCGGCGATGTGATCATCACCCCATCGACCATTCCCAGCCAGCCCACACGCACCGGCAGTTGCGAACAAAAGGCATCAGCAAACTGCCACGAATTGCTGTGGTCACCAGATAGCCGCGAACTTCTCTGGAGCGACGGCCGGGGGATATGGATCTCAAAGGATAGCCAAGAAGCCAGGTTGGCCGTTCCGGGTAAGGTTCAAATCACCGACCCCCAGGGAGATCAATCGGAGGTACAGGTACTTTATAAACCCATCAGCTGGTCGCCGGTTGGCAGGTTTATCCTGGTGGATGTCATCCCTTCGGCGTCCAGCGTACACTGGCTGGTGGTGATCGATACTCGCACTGGTGTCGCAGTTGAGCTGCCATTCACTTATGGCACTCTCCAGTCATCCATGCCCTCTTACGCTGCTACGTGGTTGAAGGATGGCAGGCTGGCTCTTGCGTATGTGGATCGCGAGCAACCAAGCCGGTTTCCAAGAATTCTGATTTATCAAGTCGTTCCGACCAACGATGAATTTATTGTTTTGGATCAGGACCGAGAAACCTACGAAGCCTCGGATATGCTGTCTCCCACCGATCACCCGGGCATCTTTTATACTCCAGGCTGGCTTGGTCAAACGGGTCAAGAGACGATCTCGTTGGCATTAATCCCCTCTGAACCAGTCACTCCCCCGGTACTCGTATCCCAAGACCTTGAGAGTGGTGATCTGGTTATCCTGCACACCCTACCAGACGATACTCTGGACGTAATCTGGTCCCACAGCCGTGCAGATGCGATCATTTTAGATCGTGTTACCCAGACATTCTGGGGACCTGCCGAGTTTGGGCCACTGGTAGAGATGGATTCAGTCTTTGGATCAAACTCCCAAAAATTCGTGTGGCTGGAGAACATCGCCATACCCTGGATAACGGACCAGTCTTAATCTCATGCTGTATTTCTTACCGCTGGTATTTTTACTCCTGTTTCCAGTGCTTCTTGCCATCTTAAATCGTCGCTGGCAAAGGCTTGCCCTGTATTGGTTTGTTTTAATTGGCATCACCCTGATTTCCTGGCTGATCCTCTTGCTGGCGCGCGGTCAGTTGCCCTTGAGTATGTCTCTGCTGCCCAGGCCAACGGTCGATTTTCCCCAGTCCAATCCTGCATTGCTGATCGATGAGTTATCCTGGCCATATGGGGTGGCTTTGATTACCTTTCTACTCGCCGTGTTATTAACCGATGTGATCCGGACTTATATAACCGAATCGGGAAGGAATAGCCGTTTCCAGGTGACCTGGTGGAGCTGGATAATCGCTATGGCATATACCGGGTTAGGGCTGGCTGCTATGCTTGCCGGGAACCTACCCACTCTGGTCCTCGGCTGGGCGGCATTAGATATGACCGAATTAACGGTGAGATTGGTGCGCCATAATCATGACGAGGAACTCCATTCAGCCATTCGGATCTTTTCAATCCGTGCCTTGGGTATCCTATGCGCATTGATTGGGGTGATTTACCTGAATTCAACGGGAATTCCGCCGGATTTTTCTAGCCTGAATCCACAAGTAAGTTTTTGGTTGTACCTGGCGGTTGGGCTACGTCTAGCCGTGCTACCTTTCCATGTCTCTACCCCAAGGCAACAGTTATTTCCGCATAACTTAGAGACTATCTTCCTGTATGTCCCGGCAGGAGCCAGCCTGGTTATTTTGAGCCGGATGGCGTCAATCGCCTCGATACCCACCGCTTCCACGATCATCATCTTGTTAACTGTGGCTGCCGGGCTGCTGGGTGGTTTATCGTGGATGATTACTAAAGGCTTTCTTGCAAGCCACCCTGCCTGGATTGCAGCGGCAGCCTCCCTGTCTATGATCTCCGCCATTTTCCTACAGCCCGACGCCAGCCTATCCTGGGGTCTGGCTATGCTCCTGTTTGGTGGATTGCTGGCTCTTTACACGGCAAAGCATAAAATCATCAACTATTTCCTTCTGGCAGCCTTTATTGGGCTGACTGCTTTACCTTTTACTGCTTCCTGGGCTGGGATCCTTGTGTATTACTCTCAGGCGAGTAATGTGCTCCCACAAGCGTTGATCGTCTTCGCAATGATCCTTATTCCCTTGATCCATACCAGTCTGGTGGTCGGAGCCGCCCGACGACTGCTCTTATCCCAACCGGTTAACTACGGCTTAGAACGATGGATTTGGTGGATCTACGCCTTGGGCTTGCTTATCATCCCATTGACCGGTGTATTGCTGGCCTGGTTGGCAGGCTTGTGGAACGCCGTATCCCAAGCATCCTTAACTCTCGTCCAAGCGAGCATACCTGGATTTGTAATTGTGATCTTAACTCTGACAGCCCTATTTATTTATTGGCGAGGAGTGCGCACTCCACATTGGGTATCAGCAGCGATCGAATGGTTGCTGAATCCTGTATGGTTATATCGCCTGATCCAAGGATTCTACTGGCTTGCTTCTCTCACGGTAAAAACAACAGATCGCGTCCTGGAAGGTGCCGGTGGCATCTTGTGGACCTTACTATTAATCACCCTATTGGCATCCCTCATTATACAAATCGCTCTCCAGACTGGCCAATGATCTTCGACCTACTCGCTATCCCGGCTGTTATCCTGGTTGCATTGACCAGCCTATCCATACTCGTCGTTCGCAATTGGCGGCTGCGGATTTTATTTTTGGCGATCCAGTACATCGGCGTGTTCTTACTCGTGGGAATGAGCTGGCCAATCGAGATGGCCGTGGCAAAGTTGGTGGCTGGTTGGATGTCTGGTGCCATCCTGGGCATGGCAATGTTAGGCATTCCGTCCTACGACCTGCCAAAGACGGAACAATACCCGATCGATGTAGCAACAGACCTCGCTACCAGCGGAACCGAACCATCCAGGCAGATCACTCATTTATTCTATTTACTAGCGGCGCTTCTGGTAGTCCTGGCCGCCATCTCTATCGCACCTTTGATAGAACGGTGGATCCCCGGCATCAGATTGGCACAGGCTCTGGGGGCTTTCATCCTGATTTTTATGGGGACACTCCAGCTTGCATTCAAGAGCCGTCCTTTTGGAGTAGTTATCGGAATTTTAACTGCGCTGGCCGGTTTTGAGATCCTGTACTCTGTCGTTGAAAACTCGGTGTTGGTGGCAGGATTTTTATCCGCCATCACTCTTGGGCTGGCTATGATCGGCTCTTATCTCCTTACCGCTCCCTACATGGAGGGCCAGGAATGAGCGCTCCGATGATCTGGATATTTCTTCCTGGCTTAGCGTCAATCGGGTTATTCTTTTTGCGCGGCAAGCAAAGGTTAATCACCCTCCTCGGGGTGGGTCTGTGCATGTTATTAGCCTTACTCGCCTGGACTTTACCTATAGGCAGGCCGGTCTCTTTAGGACCCTGGTCGTTCCTGCCTGTGATCCAAATTACTGATAGCTTTTTATTCCTGGGGCGCCGTCTGGTTCTAGAAAATTCCGACCGTTCCCTGCTCATCCTGGTATACCTGGGCCTGGCATTCTGGTTTGGAGGCGGATATATTGCACGCGCCGGGAGCATATTCGTGCCTCTCGGGCTGGCGATGGGAGTCCTGTTAACAGCGGCGTTGGCTGTTGAGCCATTTTTGTATGCGGCTCTCCTGATCGAAATGACGGTGCTGGTCAGCATACCACTGCTATCACCACCGGGTCAGTCAGTAAGACCCGGTGTCCTCCGGTATCTCACATTTCAAACCCTGGGGATGCCGTTCATATTATTCACCGGATGGCTGCTTACCGGCGTTGGCAGTGAGCCAGCCGACCCGGGATTCGTTCTGCGCATCACATCCCTGTTCAGTTTAGGCTTTGCCCTCATTATGGCGATTTTCCCCTTCCACATCTGGATCCCAATGATCACAGAAGAAGCTCACCCTTACCGAGCGGTTTTTGTAATTTTTGTCATCCCGACGGTGGTTTCACTCTTTGCACTGAGCTTTCTGGATCAGTACTCCTGGCTGCGATCGATTTCAGGCCTATTTACTGGTTTCCGTCTGGTGGGTATTATTATGGTGATCGTTGGTGGGATCTGGGCTGCGTTTCAGAACCACATCGGGCGCGTCTTAGGATTTACGATCATAACCGAGATTGGTCTGACTTTACTCACCATCAGTCTGGTTGAACCGGCTCAGTCCATATCCATCCTAGCTGGTAGCCAAACCTCTGGATTGACCCTGCCCCCAGGTTTTCTGTTTGCCCAATTACTACCGCGCGGCATTGCCCTGGCGCTTTGGGCATTAGCGCTCACCACCTTGCGGCGAAGTCCCGATCAGTTATATTTTGCCTCATTATCCGGTATCAGCCGCCGCTATCCTATCGCAACCACCAGCTTGCTCCTGGCTCAATTTTCACTGGCTGGTTTCCCATTACTGGCATCCTACCCTCTACTACTACAATTATGGGGGGCAATCGGCAGCCAATCTATTTTGCCGGCCTTCATGCTGTTAATTGGGATCGTTGGCCTGGTTATCGCCGGCTTCAGAACAATGGTCGCATTATTCAAGACGAGTGAACCCCAAGCATGGCAAATATCCGAAACCAGGTCCGAGCGCTGGTTGCTTGCATTAGGGTGTGGAATGCTGCTGCTAATCGGATTGCTGCCCCAGTGGTTCTACCCTACCTTATTCAATTTAGCGAATTTAATTAGCGTCAGTGCCCCCTGATCAGGCATTCAAACACCCATGCTATAATCAGTGCTATCAACACTTATTTGCCAGGGTAGACTGTCTGCCATGGTGATTTTCATTATATATAATGCTTACAACCTCGGATCGTGAAAAAGATCATCCCGATGAGGAGACCGATCAGTGGATATTGAACAGATCATCAAACAAGTTAATTGGCTGGATGAAGAGCGACGAAAAGACAAGACGCGCCTTAGCTCGATTGAAGAGCGATTATCCGCCATAGAGGGAAATATTGCACCCCTGGCTAATCAGATTAAAGAGCTGGGCAGTGACCTGACACGCCTGACAGCCGTCATCTCTCGAATGGATAACTATGAGAACACCGTCCAGCAGCAAAGAGTAGAGACCAAGCAATACTTCGAGGAATTAGAAAGACAATTTAAAAAACGAGAGGATGAAACCAAGCAAATCCGCAATACGGAAATGCGCAGTCTGGATACCAGCGTGGCTGAAATTCGCAAGGAGCTGGAAGCGATAACCGAGTTGAAACGCAGCATGAAATCGCGAGTCGACGAGGAAAGCCGGTTATCGCGCATGATAGATGAGATCCGGGCGCGATTGGAAGTCCTCCGGCGCAGTGACGAAGAATACACGCGTACCTACCGCTTGCTCGATGACGGCCGGCGCCAAGACTCAAAGCGAATGACCGATATGCAAGGTGAAATCGCGGCTATGCGCAAGCGTGTAGATGAGGACCGCGGCCGGATCGAGTTGCTGTCGACCTCGTCCAGGAAGATCGAAACCCGGGTGAACGAATTTTCGGTCGTTGAAACCGAGCGGCGAGAAGCAATCGAAACCTTCCTGGAAAAACAAGCGCTGTACCAGGTTGAGCGTGAGCGAGTTTGGAAGGAATGGCAATCTCGTTTTGATGCCATTGAATCTTTGACCGCGAATATCGAGACCAATCTGCAGGGATTAGATGAAACCCACCGGGCGGTAAAACGTTCGCAGCAATCGGTGGATGAGCTGACTCAGAAAGTCGAGCGGCGGATCAACGAGATTACAGAAATTCAGCGTCTGGCTGAAGAGCGCTTCCGCCAGGAGTGGGTGACCTTTAAGGCGGACGACCAAAAACGCTGGACGAACTATACCCTGACACTGGAAGAACAGCGTAATGAGAGCACTCGACACCATGAGAGACTGGCAGAGAGAACGACGCACCTGGAGGATACGATCCAGGAAATCCAGGACTTGATCCAGATCATTAATGAACAGGAAGAGAAACGCCTGCAATCGTTCCTGGCGATGACCCACGAATGGGTATCCACCTACGAGCGCACCTTCGGTCGTACTCGCTAGCTGCGACGGTTTAGCTACCCGGAGGCAGGTGATGCGCGTAATCGGCACAGCAGGGCACGTAGACCACGGAAAATCCACCCTGGTCCAAGCTCTGACTGGTATTCACCCCGACCGCTTGAAAGAAGAACAAGAAAGGGAAATGACGATTGACATCGGATTCGCCTGGTTTACCTTACCGGGTGGCGAAGAGGTCGGTATTGTTGATGTTCCCGGTCATAGGGACTTTATCGAAAATATGCTGGCCGGCGTGGGCGGGATCGATGCAGCATTATTTGTAGTCGCCGCTGACGAGGGGGTGATGCCGCAAACCCGTGAGCACTTATCTATTTTGAATATCCTGCAAATCCAGGGCGGTGTAGTGGCACTGACAAAAGCCGACCTGGTTGATACCGATTGGATGGATTTGGTCGAAGAAGACCTGCGCCAATCGCTTTCTGCATCCGTGTTGGCTGAAGCACCCATCCTGCGGGTTTCAGCCCGCACCGGTCAGGGGATCATGGAATTGAAAGATGCCTTGCGCTCATGCCTGGCAGATCGACCGCCGCGCCCGGACCTGGGGCGCCCGCGTTTGCCGGTCGATCGAGTATTTTCGATGCCGGGTTTTGGCACGGTGGTCACCGGAACCCTGGTCAATGGGCAGCTTAAAGTAGGCGAAGAAGTTGAGATCATGCCGCAGGGTATGCGCGGTCGCATCCGGGGCCTGCAAACTCACAAGCAAAAAGAAACGATTGCCATACCCGGCAGCCGGACTGCCGTGAATATCTCGGGTATCGACCTGGAGGAAATCTGGCGCGGCTGCGTGGTCACCCATCCGGGCGATTACCAATCCACACGCCGTATTGATGTCACCTTTAATCTCCTGCCAGATGCCAGCCAGGGGTTAAAACACAACACGGAAGTCAAGCTGTTTATCGGCACCAGCGAAGCTATTGCCCGGGTAAGGCTGCTCGGTGAAGAAGAACTGGCTCCTGGCCAGGAAGGCTGGTTACAGCTCGAACTGCCCCAACCTATCCTGGCGGCGCGAGGCGACCGCTATATCCTGAGGCGCCCTTCCCCAGGTGAAACCCTGGGCGGCGGTGTAGTGATCGATCCCCATCCCAAAGGCCGGCATAAGCGCTTTTCTGAGCAAACCCTGCTGAGCTTGCAATCCCTCGCTCAAGGCACACCGGCAGATGTGCTGATGGAAGCGATGTTAGCCACAGGGATCGCGCCGCTCAAGGAGGTCGTTCTTCGTTCCAACCTGGAGGTGGATGCGGCTGTCCAGGCCTGGCAGGAATTATTAGATAGCGCTCAGGTAATTGACCTGGAGAGCAGCCCGGCGGTCGAAGATCGCGACACCCAACTGCCCTTGGAGAACCTGGTCGCAGCGCAAGAGACATGGTCCCGGCTGTCAGCAAAGGTTGAACAAGAAGTCAGGCAGTATCACCAAAGCTACCCGCTGCGCCCCGGCATGCCGCGCGAAGAGCTGAAAAGCCGGGTAAAAAACCAGATCAATAACTCGGCGCGCATTTTCAACGCCATCCTGCGTAAGCTGGTTGCAGCAGGCAGCCTGGAAGATTCCGGCTCACTGGTTCGCCAGCCCGGGTTTGCCATTCGCTTTACCCCCCAGCAAGAACAGAGCATCCATAAACTTATGGATCGCTTTGCTGCGGCCCCCTTCTCTCCGCCATCTGTCAAGGATTGCCAGGCGGACGTCGGCCAGGATGTCTTGGATGCCCTGATTAGCCTCGGGCAGTTGACGCAGGTCTCGCCAGAGGTGGCTTTCCGGCATGCCGACTATGAGCGCATGGTGTCAGAGGTCAAACAACTGATCCGCCAGCAAGGCAGCCTCACGGCGGCCGAAGTGCGGGATCACTTTAACACCAGCCGGCGCTATGCCCTGGCATTTCTGGAGCACCTGGATGCCAGTGGGGTAACCGTCCGGGATGGCGATGCCCGCCGTCTGAGGAATCCTTAAGCGGGGACATACCATTGGGGCAGCCGCTCAATTCCGCGTGGGTGTTATAATTACAATCAGGTAATCATGTATTGAGCCTGGCAGGAGAAGAGGAATTATGAAGACCAGCTCTCATTTTTTCCGTTCAGACGCCTGGGTTAAAGCGCGCCGGCTTACCCTGGTGGTGGCGGTCGGATTGTTGATCGCGGCGGCCTGGCTGGCCGCCAGCAGCAGGATGGTGTCTCACGCAGCACCGGTGATCACGATAACGCCAATTTCCTGGGATGTTATCGGCTTGGATAGCCAGATAGCCATCACCAGCACCTTGGGACCCAGCAGTTACCCGGTAGGGGCGCGCGTCTGCAATAATGGCGATACAGCCGCTACCAACCTGGTTGCAACCTTGGTTTGGTCAACTGCGACTCCCAATACGCTGATCAACATTACCGGACCAGTCAGCCATACGCTAAGCTCGTTAGCCCCCAGTTCATGCGTGGACTTCTACTATAATGTTGAAGTCACCAGAAACTCAACGGCGTTTGACACTTCTCGTTTATATAACATCCAGGTCTCGGGGACAGGTTTTAGCACCATAAGCTATACAAATCCATTCCTGCTCTATGTCGAAAGGCTGAACCGTTATCAAAATCCAAGCTTGCTCAATAAAAAGCTGGTTGGACCATCTCTTGTCAATCTCGGTAGCTTATATACCTATACCCTAAACATTGCCAATACCACGCCAATCAGTTATTCCCAATTAGTCAACGGTTTTTCTCAATCTGTCTCAATCTTCCGCCTGGAAAGAGTATCTGCCAGTTATTCGATACCCATTACTGGAACAAACAACACGGTTTACGTGGATGCTTGCGGCTGGCAGAGAGACCCTTATGCAGCCAATGCCCGCTCCTGTGTTGGACCAATTCCCGACAGATTTCCGGATGGGGTCGTCGGCGGAAACATGAATATCAATTTCGTCGTACGGGTTATCAATACAGGCAACACAGTACTTAATCCACTGATCTACGGTTTCACCAGCCCAATCACCGGCACAGCCAGATATCAGTATGAATTTAACACCGGGACGACACTCGGCGTTCAGGCAGTCGATCCTAATCCTCTTACGCCTGCTGCCACCGTTACAAAATCAGCCTCTGTCGATCAGGCCGCCATCAATCAAAACCTGACCTACTCGATTGTTGTCAAAAACACCGGCACTGCCAACCTGACCAACATGACTGTCTCAGACAGCTTCCCGCTAGCGGTGGATACAGTGAGCGCCAGCTCTGCATTGAGCTCATCAAGCACCGGAAATGTTATTGGGACTGTCACGCTGAATACTGCCTCGAGATCCCTCACTGTCACCGGTATTAGCTTAACCCCCGGACAGACCGCCACCTACACGGTGCTTGTACGAGTTAATAGCTCGGCAACGGTCAATGCGACGATCAACAACACAGCAACACTGACCTGCACTTATAATAATGTTAATTGTGGTGGTACCAGCTCGGACAGCTTCCGGGTATCCGGTAGCGTTCTCCCACCCACCGGC
>JAGDMX010000027.1 GCA_017860725.1 Chloroflexota bacterium
CTGGTTACGACTTTTATTTGGGTTTGTTTTCATTGCATTCTCCTGATATAGCGAAAGACTTTGGACAGGCGATTATTTTGATCGCGCTGCCGGTTAATTTGGGATCTGGAATTAGTCTGGCAGAGATCGCTGCCCCACATCCCGCTACCGACGATAGGACCGTTAAGAAACCTCCTTTCATGCTATGTATATCTGCGCTGAGAGTCTGCAAGATTAGCCTGAGTTCAAGAGCTTTGCAAAACAGCGCACCATCCCCTCAAATAAGTTATAACACAGAAATGAATGATAAGTTGCAATGATTCGGAGAAGTACAAAATTCGCGCCAAGGAACTCGAACCACGCCTCCTTGATCCACGGGTAGTTCTTGGCGGCTTCAGCCAGGTCGACGATGCCACCGTGCTGTTAGAATTATGTGCGCAGCCAGCCTGGCAAGCGTGCTGTTTAGCAAGCCACCGCGTAGCGGGGGGGTAAATACCAGAAGGCGAAAATTATTGTACAATATTAACAATACTCAGGAGGTATCAATGACATCTGTTATGACGAAACGACTTCCCGCAAATATCGATGCCATCGCGCCAGATGGTTCCGATGTAAGGATTTTGCTCGGCTTGAAGGGTGGCGGTTTCGCGCATTTCGAGCTGGCCCCTGGTCAGACCTCAGTCGCTGTGGCGCATCGCACCGTTGAAGAAATCTGGTTCTTCTTGACCGGCCGGGGAGAGATGTGGCGGGAGCTGGAAGGTATCGAGGAGATTGTTCCTGTGGAGCATGGGGTGTGTATTACGATCCCGGTCGGCGCAAAGTTTCAATTCCGGAATTTTGGCGATACACCGCTTGCGGCAGTCGCAGTAACGATGCCGCCCTGGCCTGGTCCAGGCGAGGCTTATCAAGTAGAAGGGAAATGGGAAGCGACGGTACAGCCAGGAGCGGGGTGATGGCTCAAGAAAATAAGGTTGGAGCCGAATAGTATCGACATCTGGAATTACAAGTTTTCAATTTCGAATAGTAAAATAGGGCATTCGTAGGGCCGGTTTCTACCAGGTAAAGGTGACTGGCAGAAGCGGCGACGTCGGAATTCCTGGGCTTGGGATTTTTCGGATGGGGGCTTGATCAGGTTTAATGTGAATTCCGAGAAGCGGTGGAACAAAATTGGATTTTTGGTGAGAATTTTCTCAGAATCATAACGCCCTAATTGGTATTGCGTCATATTAGATAAAATTAGGTATAAATATGCCGAAAGGTTTGCTTGCCGGTTTATTGACAGGCATATCCTGGAAAGGAGTCATATTTGTTGCAAAACCTTGGAAATGATGGAAAGGCAACCCAATCTACAGGAAATATCCTGATCGTGGACGAGGATAACGATTCCCTTTGGTTGTTATCTTCTCTGTTCAACCTGCACGGCTATCGAGTGAACTCGGTTTCAAATAGGACAGAAGCCCTTAACGTTATCGAAGACAATAAACCGGATGTGATCATCCTGGATGTTAACATGCCGGACCCGCAAGGTTGGGAAACATACCAGCATCTACGCAACCGGTCCGACTCACCTGTGCTCATAGTAACCGGATCTGGATCTAGACCAAATACAGAAAATGCTACATCGGCTGACGTCAACGATTTGATGCAGAAACCAATTCACAGTAATGATCTCCTGGCGAGTGTCGAATCTTTATTGCACTATGCACATACACAGCCCCAGACCGCTGGGCAGCAGCGATTAAAGTGGGCAATCAAAGAAAAACCAACAGTTTCAGTCATTCTCCCGACGCTGAACGAAGCAAAAAACTTGCCGCTTATCCTTCCTTACTTACCGATGGATTTGATCGATGAGGTCATCCTGGTAGATGGTCGATCGACAGACGGTACGGTAGAGACCGCTCGCAAGATAATGCCCTCGATCAAGATCATTATGGAGAAGAAACCCGGCAAAGGGGCAGCTTTAATCGCCGGTTACCGGGCATCATCTGGCGAGATAATTATTGTCATGGACGCGGATGGATCCAATGACCCACGCGAAATTCCACGGTTCTTAAACGCTCTCATGCAGGGGGCAGATTTCGTTAAAGGTAGCCGATTCGCCTCAGGCGGTGGCACCACCGATATGCCGCGCATCCGTCGGCTCGGTAATGCAGCTTTTGTACACATCGTGAATTTCTTATTTAACAGTACCTTTACTGATTTATGTTACGGATACCATGCATTTTGGGCTTATAGCTTGTGCACGTTGGATTTGACAGATGTGGATGGGTTTGAGATCGATACAGCCCTTTATATACGCGCACTCAACGATAAACTCAAAATCACGGAAGTACCCAGCTTCGAGGGATATCGCTTTTACGGGGTTGGTAAACTCCGCACTATCCCGGATGGTTTTCGAGTATTGCACACGATATTCAAAGAGTTTTTGAGGAGTGTCTTGCACCCTTGCCGCGACTTGCAAATGGGGTTCAAAGGAGAGGTCATTCAGCATAAGGAGGTTTATACCCTCGTTAAGGTAGAAGAAGACTCGTACGACCGGTGAATATTATGTCAATCTCTAACTTGCAAGCATCTGTGATTCTGTGCGCTTATACTCACGCGCGCTGGAATGATTTAATTGCAGCAGTTGACTCGATCCGCCGGCAGAACACTGCCGCAGGTGAGATCATCGTCGTAATTGATAACAACCAGGATTTGTACAAAATGGCGCTGGCGCAATTTCCAGACGTTCGGGTATTGGAAAATCGAGGCCTGCGAGGTCTTTCCGGTGCAAGGAACACAGGAGCCGAATACGCTAGCTGCCCTGTGGTAGCTTTCATGGACGAAGATGCCGTCGCTGAACCGGATTGGCTTACCTGGCTTCTTTTTAGTTACCAGGAGGAGCAGGTCATAGGAGTGGGCGGAAAAGTCATGCCTGATTGGTTGGGTAAGCAGCCTGCCTGGTTCCCGGAGGAGTTCGCCTGGGTGGTAGGTTGCACCTATAAAGGACTGCCTGAAACAGTGGCGCCGGTCCGCAATATGCTTGGATGCAATATGTCCTTCCGTCAGGAGGTTTTTGATAGAACCGGAGGGTTCCATAACGCCCTGGGTCGGCTGGGTGATAAGCGATTAATTAGCTGCGAGGAAACCGAGTTCTGTATACGCGCCATTCGTAGATTTCCACACAGTCAGTTTGTCCATGACCCTCGGGCACGGGTGAATCATAAAGTGCCGGCTGAACGTACCTCCTGGCAATATTACCAAAGGCGATGTTTTGCAGAGGGGCTCTCGAAAGCGCGCGTAGCTGGCTTTGTGGGTAGCGGAGATGGGTTATCATCCGAGCGAGAATATACACTGCGGACATTGCCGCAAGGGATTTTGAGAGGGGTAAAGAATAGCTTATTGGAAGGCAACCTGACCGGTTTACTGCAGGCCGGGGCAATTATTGCCGGTCTGATGATCACCTTACTGGGTTACCTGTCCGGGCGGCTGGCAGCCAACCCCAAACCCGCTGAAGACTCCTTGATGTTGCCTTCGTAGAAAGTTATTATTTTAAGAATGGCCAGACAAATTAACGCTGCATCCTCGCTGCCACTGCGCATCCTGATGGTGACTCCGCGCTATCTACCCGAAATGGGTGGGGTGGAAAATCATGTCTACCAGGTGGCAGGCAGGCTGGCTCAGGCAGGCGTTCAAGTCACTGTGCTTACAACCGACCGTGAGGGTAACCTGCCTGCCTGTGAGCTCATGAACAGTGTGCGGATTAAGCGTGTGCGCGCCTGGCCCGCCCAAGGCGATTACTACTTCGCTCCAGGTATCTATAAGTACATCCAGCAATCCAGGCCGGACCTGGTACATATCCAGTCTTACCATACACTGGTTGCTCCACTTGCCATGCTGGCCGCCAGGCGAGCGAAATTGCCATATCTCCTGACATTTCATGGTGGTGGTCACTCATTTAAGCTTCGTAACGCTGTGCGCGGAACACAACTGGCGCTTCTTCGTCCATTACTCACACACGCCGAGCGGCTGGTCACTTTAGCTCATTTTGAAGAAGCATATTACACCGATAAGTTGCACCTGTCCGCTGAGTGTTTTGCACTGATTCCCAATGGAGCCGATCTGCCCAAATTGGTCGACAATTCTGGACAAAAGAACAACGGGACATTGATCGCTTCTGTTGGGCGACTGGAACGCTACAAGGGTCACCAACGAATCATCGCAGCCTTGCCCGCAATTCTTAAAGAGAAGCCGGATGTGCGACTTTGGGTGGCGGGAAAAGGGCCTTACGAATCTACCTTGCGCAGTCTGGCAATAAAACTTGGCGTAGAAGACCGCGTCCAATTTCGAACCATCCCACCAGAAGATCGAGCTGAAATGGCGCGCGGGCTGGCAAGCGCCAGTCTCGTGGTTCTATTGAGTGAATACGAGACCCATCCAATTGCCATTCTGGAAGCACTGGCTTTAGGACGCCCTGCCCTGGTGGCTGATACTTCCGGACTCAGTGAGCTTTGCGAACAGGGGCTGGCGAGAGCTATCCCCCTCGATAGTACGCCTGATCAGGTGGCGGCAGCAGTTATCGAGCAGCTTCGAAGACCTTTGATCCCAAAGAAGATCGATCTGCCAAGCTGGGATGATTGTGCAGAGAGGCTTCTGAATTTATATAACGAGATTTCGCAGGTGCATCATTGAAAATCTTAATGGTCGCCCAGTTTGCAACGCCCATAATAGGAGGTGAAGAACAGCACATCATCAACCTCAGCCATGAACTTGTCCGGCGCGGACATCAGGTCGCAATTGCCACCATCAAACATTCGAATCAGGCAAATTTCGAAATTGATTCTGGTGTTAGGATCCATCGGCTTCAAGGAACAATCCAGCGATTCGACCAACTTTATAATGGGGATGGTCGCAGGCATGCACCGCCGTTTCCCGATCCGGAGATTACTCTTGGGATCCGCCGCGTGTTGGAATTGGAACGCCCTGAAATAGTGCATGCCCATAATTGGCTTGTGTATTCATACCTCCCACTTGCTTCGAAGAGTAAAGCAGGCCTGGTGGTCACCCTGCATGATTACAGCCTCAGCTGTGCTACAAAACGTTTTATGTACCATGGAATGCCTTGCAGTGGTCCTGGGGTGCGAAAATGTATCGAATGTGCAGGTGGGCACTATGGGGCGGCTAAAGGAGGGGCGATCTATCTGTCCAACCGGATGATGGGTAATCTGGAACGCAAATCAGTAGATATGTTCCTGGCTGTCAGCCAGGTTACTGCTGAGAATAATGGCTTGGTCGATAGTGGGCTTCCTTATCAGGTTGTTCCCAATTTCTTGCCAGATGATCTGGGGTCGCAGCAGGACGACCAAAACCCCCTCTTGGAACAGCTCCCTGACGATGGCTATTTATTATTCGTTGGTGACCTTTCTGGTGAAAAAGGCGTCAAGATACTGCTGCAGGTTTATGCAGAGTTGGAGGACGCTCCCCCATTGGTGCTGATCGGGAGGCGTACCAGCGATACCCCCAAGGAGCTGCCTCCAAATGTGATGATGCTGGGAAGCTGGCCTCATAATGCAGTCATGCAAGCTTGGAAAAGGAGCAGTATCGCCCTTGTCCCATCGGTATGGACTGAGCCATTCGGAATGGTGGTGATTGAAGCCATGTCTGCCGGTCGCCCCCTGATTGCCTCCCGAATCGGAGGTATCCCTGATATTGTGACTCACGGTGAATCTGGCTTGCTGGTTACCCCAGGAGACGCATATAGCTTGATGCAGGCAATTAACTTATTGCTGACAAATCCAGCGCTGCGCCAACAGATGGGCAAAAACGCCGAGCAGCGCAGTACAGAATTCCGGGCTAGCGCGGTGATACCGCGCATCGAACAGATTTATCATTCCATTATCGACCAAAGATCGTTTTGACCAAAACAAATTCAAGGTAGAGCTAAAGAGACTTTTGAAGTGGAAAGCTTGATTAAAGTAAGGAATAATTTAAGGAAAGCGAGTCAGCTTGAGGAAACTCACTCGAGCGGTCAGTCCTCTGCACTCTCAGCCCAGAGGACACCCACTTTGGGTCGGCTGCCAGAAGTTGTCTTATGGAGCTCTTTTGGACTGCTCTCAGTCGCCCTGGCATTTAACACTGCTATCGCCGGGACGGCATGGACTGTTTTGTTCTATTGGTTGGGTTTGCTGCTAATAATCCTTCCGGTTGCCTACCGATTGTTCTCTGTGGCTGTTTCCCGGCAAGAGCGCATTGGCCTGGTTGTATTTCTGGGGTTAAGTTTATATCTGGTCAAGGTGATGCATAGTCCTTATATGTTCACCTATTCCGATGAATTACTTCATATCCGCAATGCGGTCAATATTCTGGAATCTAAGGCATTATTTGGAGAAAATACGGTCTTGCCAGTCAGCGCGTATTATCCAGGCCTTGAAACAGTCACCACCGCTATTACTTCTTTGAGCGGTTTAAATCTCTTTACGTCTGGGCTGCTGGTCATCGGGGTTGCCCGTCTCGTTATCATCCTTTCTTTGTATTTATTATTCGAGCAGGTCAGCCACTCCAGCCGTGTGGCTGGGTTGGCGGTCTTGATCTATACGGCAAATTCAAACTTTCTTTACTGGAGCGCTCAATTCTCCTATGAATCCTTGGCCTTGCCGCTTGGAATATTGGTGCTGTTCGCCCTGGCAAAGCAAGGCGCCTCAAAAGACAAGCAGATGAAGACAGGCTTGACCCTTTTAATGCTGCTGATGATTCCAGCCATTATCGTTACACATCATGTGACTTCGTATGGGCTGGTAACTTTCCTGATCGTGCTTTCAATCGTTTACAGTTTCTTACAGACCAATACTAAGAGAGAACAACCCAATACTTGGGGGTTAGCGTTGGCAGCTGGCGGACTGACCCTGACCTGGATGATTTTGGTTGCTGAACCTACAAGGGTTTATCTGTACCAAATCTTCCAACAGGCTTTTGCCTCGGTAATCCAGTTGTTCACCGGTGAGGGAGTACGGCGGGCGCTGTTTACTTCGACGGCTGGAACGATTGCGCCGTTATGGGAGCGCTTGGTTGGTATTAGCTCTGTGCTCTTGATTATGATTGGGGTTCCGTTAGGTCTGTTTGCCGCATGGAAACGCAAGCGGCTAGATCCTTTCGCAGTTGTGCTGGCGACGGCAGCCCTACTTTATTTAGTAACGCTGGGTTTCCGCTTCACAGGAGCAGGTTGGGAGGTCGCCAACCGTACTTCCGAATTTCTTTTCGTCGGAATTGCATTCTTGATCGCCTTCGGATTCGTCACATTACAATTAAAGTATCCCAGGAATCGTTCCCTTTCATTCGTTTTCGCTGGTTGCACAGCCATCCTGGTCGTAGGGGGCGTGATTGCTGGATGGCCTCCAGCGCTTCGATTGTCACAACCGCTCGTCCTCGCCGTCAATGGCACAACCATCCAGCCTCAGGGATTAGAAGCATCCAATTGGATGCTGGTTAATCACGGGCCTGACAATAGAATTATCGCCCCTCCCTCCGATGCTTTGTTGATGCTGTCCTATGGCAGGCAGCAAGCTCTGACCGGCAGGATCTACGGAATCAAGGACCTGCTGACAACTCTGCACACTCCGGAGTGGCAGGCTGATATCTTACAAACGGTACAAGCGCATTTCCTGGTCATGGACCGCCGTCTAATTAGCTGGGATGGCATGCTGGGGGCGTATTTTTCTCCCATCACGGCTTCCCAAGCGGTCGGATCAGATTTTTCCCCGGATAAGATTTTTACCATGTTCGATGGGCAGGCAAAGCTCGAACGGATTTTTGACAGCGGGGATATTGTTATCTACGATGTAGGAGGTTTGAGCAGTGTTAAACCGACAAAGTGACCTTCATTTGGGGGTCGTATTCACCTTGATAGTGGTTGTATTGACACTCTCCGGCTTTCTTCCACCGGTTTTGCAGGCAATTCTCGTAATTCCGTTCTTTTTGTTCGTGCCAGGGAATGCACTGATCTGGGCCATTTTCCCTGCGGCGAATCTCAGGCGGATGGAAAGGTTCCTCTTCGCTATTGGATCAAGCCTGGGAGTGATGATACTTTCGGGACTGGTGTTAAATCTTACCCCTTGGGGCCTCCAAACCAACTCCTGGTTAGTGATATTGTCTGTGGTTGCACTTGTCGCCAGTGCGATTGCAATCTGGCGCCGAAGGAAGATACCTGTTGAGGCATCAACACCAGAGCAATTTTATATGCCGGGTCGCCAGGTATCATTACTGAGTCTGGCAACGATGGTGGTTGGTTTTGCCTTAATCCTCGCTTTTACCCCTCAACTCTCACACAAGATCCAGGGGTATACCTCCCTATGGGTTTTACCGGAATCAGAAATGCAGCCGGGAACCCTTCTTGTCGGCATCCACAGTCAGGAATTGGAGACAACCCATTACCATCTCGTGATTACTTTCAACGGTCAATCTATACAGGAATGGCTCGACATCAGTCTGCCGCCCGGCGCAACCTGGCAACGAAGCATCAGTGTGCCAGGCGGGCCAGGATTCGCAGAGGCTAAGTTGTACCGAGTTGATCATCCGGGAGTTATTTACCGCTACGTCTCAATTACGCCGAACAAAGGGGCGCCATCATCATGAAAAGATTTTTACAGATAGTCCTGGTTGTTTCTATCCTGGCCGGCACATTGGCGTTGGTTTACACGAAAGGTATCGCCTCCTATGAAGATTGCAAGTACCAGCTTTCGTTCTACGACAATTTCAACGGGAGTAACCTGGACACAAAAAAATGGAATACACAGTACCCATCCGGCAACAGTGGCGAGCAGCAATTTTACTCTCCGGATGCCGTTACGTTACAGGATGGCATTCTTAAAATCACAGCCGAAAAGCACACCCTGCATGGATATCCTTATACCTCGGGTATCATCACCACTCGGGGAACATTTTCACAGCAGTACGGAATTTTTAGCATGCGGGCAAAACTACCCAAAGGCCAGGGCTTTTGGCCTGCTTTCTGGATGCTGCCTGAACAGCCGGCTTACCCTACTGAGATCGATATCGTAGAAATGCTAGGTGGAGACCCCAGGACAATTTACGTGTCCAATCACTGGAGAGACGCTGGTCAGGATCACCAGAAAAACATCATATCTTACCGTGGTCCGGATTTTTCCTTGGATTTCCACACTTATTCCTTGCTTTGGAGTCCGACCGAGCTCATCTGGTATATGGATGGTATCGAGCTATATCGCACAAGTAAAGGTATCCCCGATATGCCGATGTTTTTACTGGCAAACCTGGCCGTAGGTGGGCATTGGCCTGGAAATCCCGATGCAACCACTTCTTTCCCCAGCAGCATGCAGGTTGATTATATTCGTGTGTACCAATATCAATGCAGCTCCGGTTTGGATGCTATAGCCAACCGGGTAGAGTCTTTTATTGATGAGAGCATCTATGGATCATCCACCCCTGGTTAGTATCATAATTAACAATTACAACTATGCCAGGTTTCTTGCCCAAGCCATCGAAAGTGCTTTGCAGCAAACCTACTCCCAGGTTGAGGTCATTGTAGTGGATGATGGCTCATTTGACCATTCTCGCCAGATCATCCAGGCATATGGCGGGCGCATCGTACCGGTCCTGAAAGAAAATGGTGGTCAGGCCTCAGCCCTGAATGCCGGTTTTGCAGTCAGCCATGGGGAGATCGTTATTTTTCTCGACGCTGACGATTTGCTTTTACCCTCTATGGTTCAAGATGTTGTGGATGGTTTCCTGTCCAGGCCGGAAATTATCAGGATGCAGTACCGCATGGCGGTAATCAACGAGTATGGTCACCGCACGGGGGCCGAAAAACCGGTAAGGCACATTCCCATCCCGGTTGGGGACGTTCACAAACGAGCACTCATATTTCCATTCGACATGCCCTGGTTACCTACCAGCGGCAATGCGTTTTCAGCGCAGGCATTACGCTTGATCATGCCGGTCCCCGAAGATCGCTACGGAAGCGCAGGAGCAGACTGGTATCTCGTTCACCTGACCAGCCTGCTTGGGCCGGTTTTCTTTCTGGACAGCCTGGAAGTGTTCTATCGGGTGCATTCTACGAATTATTATGAGCAGGAAAGCAATTCGTTGAACCTCGACCATATCCGCCAGACAATCTTGTATTGCCAGGCGACCGGGGATTATCTACAGAAGTATGCCAAACAGTTTGGATTGGTTGACCGGCCCGCTGAGAACCTTTCAGTATCTTATATTGCCAACCGGCTTGTTTCTTTGCGGCTGGAACCAGAACATCATCCAATCCCCACCGATACTTGCTGGGGATTATTAAAGATGGGTGCAAGCGCGGCGTTCCGGCGTTTTGATGTTTCTATTAAGCTAAAAATTCTATTCTTGGGTTGGTTTATTTTGATGGCTGTAGCTCCCAAATCCATCGGGGTAAGCATAGCCAAGCTGTTCTTCTTCCCGCAGCAGCGTGGGAGGCTGAACCGGTTGTTGAGTAAATATCACCTCCAACTGAAGCCCTATGAACCTATGCTTCGGACGTATGAGGATCAAGAATGAAGATCTTAATGGTGACTCCCATGCCCCCACAATCCCAAGCACCGGGGGCGATCCCGCTCGTCCTGCACGCTGAGCTGACCGGGCTGATGCAGCACCATCAAATATCCTTAGTAACAGTCGCCGGGTTGGAGCCAGGCGAACAGGAAGCAGTTAACCGACTCGCCTCAGTAGGGCTTGATGTCCGCGCGGTCCGGCGTACACAACCTCAGGGCTGGCAGCGTTGGCAGCGTCGCTGGAGCTTGGCAAGCTACTGGCTGAGTGGCAAAGTCCCGTGGCGCACAGTCTGGTTTTGGGAATCCGAGGTCCAGCACATCCTCGACAGTTTACTGGCTGAGAAGACCTTTGATCTGATCATTGTCGAAGACAATGCCATGGGTGTCTATTCCTACCGGACAAACACACCCCTGTTGTTTACCGAACATGAGGTCAGGCGCCCGCGCCCAATCGATAAAGCCGGATTGCGTCAGAGTAATTTGCTCCTCTGGATCCTGAAAGAGGCAGACTGGGCTCGTTGGCTCCACTACCAGAGATCGGTCTGGCGGAAGTTCGACCGCGTTCAAGCCTTTACTCAGCGCGATGCAGAAGCAATTAGCACTTTAGCGCCTGAGATGGCAGGACGCGTACGGGTCAATCCATTTGGTATAGAAATCCCGTCTCCAACCGATGTGGAAGCGCAGGAGCAAGATACTATCCTTTTTACCGGTAATTTTACCCATGCACCGAATGTAGACGCTGCCTTGTGGTTGGGGCAGGAGATTATGCCCTTGCTGCGGGAAAATTGTCCTGGCATTCGCTTGTGGCTGATTGGCATCTACCCTCCACCGGAAGTGAGAGCCTTGGCGTGTAGTGATATTCAGGTTACTGGCCCAGTCCCTGAGATTGAACCTTATTTTTCCAGAGCAGCTCTTGTGGTTGCCCCAGTCCGCATAGGGGGTGGTATGCGCATGAAAGTGCTGCAAGCGATGGCTTTAGGTAAAGCTGTAGTTACAACCTCGCGTGGCGCAGATGGGCTGGCAACGGATGGTCGCCGGCCACCTTTGGTGACAGCCGACGATACTTTTGGGTTTGCTCAAGCCATCCTGCGCCTCCTGTCGGATGATAGCTCCCGGCGAGAACTTGGCAGACAAGCGCGTCTCTATGTTGCAGCGAATTTTAGCGCTCAATCTTACGCCAATCGGATTGAGACCATTTATGCTGAGATGCAAGGGGCACGGAGCTGAACATGAGCCTGGAACCCGCCATCAGCGTTATCGTCCCGACTTATCAGCGCTGTGCGTCAGTAGAACGTTTATTGCTGGCACTCAACCATCAGACGATGCTTGCAGAAAAGGTTGAGGTGATTGTCGTGATTGACGGTTCAGTAGATGGCACACGCGAAATGGTCGAGCACTTTCAAACCAATTTCAAATTGAGAACCATCTGGCAAAAGAACCAGGGGCGGGCAGCCGCCTGCAATCGCGGTATCGGCGCCGCACAGGGCGACCTGATCGTAATTCTGGATGATGATATGGAGCCTTCACCCCAGCTGCTGGAAGCCCATTGGATTGCACACCAGGCTAATCTTCGCTTGGGTGTTCTGGGGGCTGTGCCAATCCGTCTGGAACCAACTTCACCGCCTGTGATGCAGTTCATCGGTGCGAAGTTTAACCAACATCTTGAGAAGTTAGCTCAATCGGGTAATATCACGCATTTACGAGATTTTTATACTGGGAATTTCTCCATCCAGCGAATGGTTCTCATGGAGGTAGGTCTCTTCGATGATCGGTTCAAAGTTTACGGCAATGAAGACCTGGAATTATCCTGGCGGCTAAGACAGGCTGGTATCCAATTGGTTTATTGTGCAGAAGCATCAGCAACCCAGCATTACGAAAAAGACTATGCCGCCCTGGCAAGAGACAACATCGCCAAAGGCAAGACCTCAATAATTCTTGCCAAACTACATCCTGAAGTCGTCCCAGAGATCAAACTCAGTACCTACAGCCAGGAGACATTGAAATGGCGCTTGCTGCGCTCTTGTCTGCTTACTCTTAGCCAGTTTTGGAAGTCCATACCATATATAATAATCCGTTTCATGACCTGGATGGAAAAGCGTCGCCCAGCTCATTTACCCCTCTATTACCGCCTGTCACTGGATTATTTCTACTGGCTTGGAGTCAGGAACGCCGGAGCATGATCAAAACAGTTTTATATTACACGGACAGTAGCATTTTTGGCGGGGTAGAAAGAGCAGTGTTGCGGCATATAGAAGGTCTGGACCGTAATGCCTGGCGGCCTATACTGGTTCATCACCCTGAGGCTGGCATCGCGGTTTTGCTTCAGGAAGCTACTCGTCTCGATGTCGAACTGGTGGAGTTTCCGCGCCTTCCGCTTGGTTTGACCGGTGCACGGCAGGTACCTGCCTTTAAAGCCATGCTGCATACAAAACGTCCGGCGGTCTTTCATGCTCATCTTTCATCGCCTCTGGCATGCAAATGGGGCCTCGCCGCAGCGCTGTTTGAACAGGTGCCAGCCGTGGTTGCAACCCTACATCTGTGGGTCGAAATGTCCTATACACCAGCATCTCGATGGCAGCAAAGTATGATCGGGGCTAAATTAGGGAAGTATATCGCGGTATCCCGGCATATTGCTCAGAAGCTGGAGCAGGTTTTTAACATTCCCGGTTCAAAACTGGAGGTCATTCACTCATCGGTTGGCAATCCTTGTTTCGAAGACCCAATCAACTTTAATCCGCCAGCCGAGATAGCGCTTAATCGGAGCCGGCCTGTTATCTTGACTGTGGCTCGCCTTGACCAGCAAAAAGGACTTCCTGTCCTGCTAGCGGCGGCTGCGCAGGTGCCTGAAGCAGTCTTCGTTCTGGTGGGTGAAGGTCCTGAACGTTCCGCCCTGGAAAGGCAACGCCACGAACTTGGTCTGGAAGATAGGGTTATTCTCGCAGGATTCCGCCAAGACATTCCTGCCTGGTTGAGGCATTGCGACTTGTTTGTGTTACCTTCGTTGTACGAAGGAGTGCCATTATCATTGCTTGAAGCGATGGCTGCCGGCAAGCCAGTGATCGCCAGTGCTATTCCAGGCATCGACGAGGCGGTGACGCATACTGAAACAGGCTGGTTGGTTCCCCCTGGTGATGCGGAAAGCCTGGCAAAGGCGATACGGCTCCTTCTGGTAGACCGAAAACTGGCGGAACGGCTGGCGTTCGCCGGCCAGGCACGCGTACATACGGAATTTTCGGACCAGGTAATGAACCAGCATTTAAATCAGGTGTATACAGAGCTGCTTGAGAAGAATCAGGAAGGCATAAGACTCCATGGATAATCAGGTCGAGAAAAAACGCAACCGTCTGCTACGGCGGGCTGATTGGCGTTATCTGTTGAGCAATCCATGGCCTGAGAAGAGCATTTGCTTCAACAGTGGGTTTTTGGCACAGGCGGTACAGTCTGTGTCCTCCCAAACTTTACCGGCAAATGAAAGCACACCAGGCGAATGTGATCTGGCGGTTGCAACAAATCCAAACTCAACCACTTTACAAAGGGCTTGGCAGGCTCTTTGCCCCGGTGGGAGTTTTTATAGTGAATGGTATTTGCCGTTGGCAGGAGGATCAGCTGGGATCCGCAAGCGATTGGAAGCAGCAAATTTTACGAATGTGGTTTGCTATTGGCCCTGGCCTATTCCAGCTTTCTCTTCAGCTCTGTTCTGGCTGCCACTAGACGCGCCACACGTGATACGATATTTCCTTTCCAGCCGGCATCGTCCGGCGAACCCGCTGGTGCGATTTGAAAACTATATATTGCAATTCTTATGGAAATTTGCCCGGAATACCGGCTTGCTTTCGCCAATTTGTGTTACCGCCTGCAAAGGGGAACCACCTTTCATAACCGCTATTCCACCCGTTCCTGAAGAGGAATTAATTGTCGAATGGATGGATGGAAAGACTGGAGGCAATTCTCGCTCGTTCGATTCATTAATGTGGACAGGTGGCAGGCATTCAATCAATAAAGTGATCCTTTATCAATTTGCTCATAGAGAGGAAAACCCTCGGTTGGTCGTGAAATTGCCACGCATACCTGAGGCGATCCCTGCCTTAACACATGAGGCACATATTTTGCGGACTTTG
>JAGDMX010000028.1 GCA_017860725.1 Chloroflexota bacterium
CTGTTACGGTCTGCTGATTTCTCTTTGATTTGCCATAGGCACAGGAGGTTTGTTTATTGAGTACAACAAAAATGGGCCTGTTTCATCTTTGCCTTCCTTTTCAAAGGTCATACCGATCTTCTTGGCTACATTTATCGAGGCTAAATTTTCTCTTTCAATCAGACAAATCAAGCGGTGCAGGTTTAATTTTTCAAAGCCATATTTAAGTATGGCTTGCGCTGCTTCTGTTCCTAATCCTTGCCCCCAAAATGCTTTACTGATCAAATAAGCTACCTCTACTTCATTTTGACCATCAATCATCGAAGGGAGCAAGCCACACCGACCAATAAACATGTTGGTTTCTTTGTGAATGGTCGCCCAGAGCCCTAATTCGGGGTATTTTGGATGTCCATTCATGTGCCACTCTAGCTCTTCCCGGGTTTCTTCAAAATTTCGAGGAGCGTCAGGTATATATTTACGCACATCTGGATCGCAATAGAGTGCAAACAGGTCATCTAAGTCATCCAGCACTTGATGCCTCAGGATAAGCCTGTTAGTTTCTAATATCTTCATCTCGCATCAGCAACAATCCAGGCAGGAACAGCCCCAGCATTACCTGCTCCAGCCATATGTAGGTTGGTGGATTTATATGTTGGCACAACCGCCGGACATGGCTCCGACTACCCAGAGAGGCTCCACACCAGTCACGACCTCCTCGGGTAATGGCTGATCTAGCGGCTCGTGAGACAAGTCCTGCTTACATGCGAAGAATCGAATGTAGGGACGCCGTTGTTTCGTGACATAATCGCGCAGCGTCCCGCGCAGCATCGGATAGCAGTCTTCCAGGGCATCCAGTACCGCGCCCAGCGTTGGGATGCCCTCAACCGAAATCTCTAATTCTCGACCGACATTTGCCAGTCTTCGCAGATGCGTAGGCAGCATAACCCGTATCATGCCAGCGTCTGGACCTCGACCGACAATACAGCGGGAAGATCCCGGACGATAGGCGCCCAGCTATCACCGGAATCGGCGGAGACATAGACTTGCCCGCCAGTAGTACCGAAATATACGCCGCAGGGGTCGAGCGTGTCAACCGCCATAGCGCTGCGCAATATGTTGACATAGCAGTCACTTTGCGGCAAGCCCTTCGTCAGCGCCTCCCAATCATTGCCTCCTACCCGGCTGCGGTAGACACGCAGCTTGCCCTCCGGCGGGAAGTGCTCTGAGTCGCTCTTAATCGGGACGACATAGACCGTATCCGGCTCATGGGCGTGAACGGCGATTGGAAATCCGAAATCGGATGGTAAGTTGCCACTAATCTCATACCACGAGTCACCAGCATCGTCACTGCGCATCACATCCCAGTGTTTCTGCATGAATAACACATTCGGGCGTGAGGGGTGCATCGCAATGGAATGAACGCAGTGACCGACCTCGGCATATGGATCGGGGAGCTCGTAGTTTGACTCTAAACCGCGTGTCGCCGGGCACCAGGTTTGCCCTCCATCATCTGTGCGGAATGCTCCTGCAGCCGAAATGGCAGTATAGATCCGGTTGGGATCGTTCGGATCAATTAGGATCGTGTGCAAGCACATCCCGCCCGCGCCTGGCTGCCACAGGTGTCCTTTGACGCTCCGCAACCCGGGGAATTCCTGCCAAGATAATCCTCCATCGTTTGAGCGGAACAAGGCGGCATCTTCCACTCCAGCGTAGACCGTGTCCGGATTGGCGCGGGAGGGTTCCAGTTGCCAGACCCGCTTAAATTCCCAGGGATGCTGTGTGCCGTCATAAAATTGATGCGTGCCGGGAGTACCTTCATACAAAAACTGGTTGCCGACTGTTTCCCAAGTCATTCCGCCATCGTTGGAACGATGGACTACCTGGCCGAACCAGTCACTGGTCTGTGAGGCATACAACCGATTTGGGTCGGCGTAGGACCCCTTCAGGTGATAGATTTCCCAGCCTGCAAAGTGAGGGCCGCTAATATCCCAGCTTGTGCGCTTACCATCTGCAGTCAGTATAAACGCACCTTTGCGCGTGCCAACCAAAACCCGGATTCTACTCATACCACATCTCCTTTCTGAATCCCTTCCATTTGATAGCAGGTTAAATCCCTGCAAATTATTATATCAAAGACGATCATATTTGTCAAACAATTGTTCTATATATAATTTAGCCCTCCTCGCGCCGTAACAGTTTCTTTTCCCAGTTTCTTTAGCCACTGCTACCGCCCGACTCATCTTTCGATGCCAGCTGAATGGCTAATTGCAGATCCTCCGGCGTGTTGACATTCCAAAAACTCAGCAAATCAGGATCGTACACCTGGATTTCATCCGGCATCATCCTGTGAACGCGCACCCGGTGGAACCAGGAGTCCACACGCCACTTATCCGCCGCCAGTGCCCATTCCACCTCCTGCAGGCAGGCTTCCCGGCGGTAGACGGCGTGAAAGGGCTCAAGTCCACCTTCCAAGTGGGGGATGACCAGGTCAACATTAGATGCAATCAAAAGGTTACGCTCTGCCCCCAATAAGGAGACATTGATAAAGGGCATGTCGCAGGCCACCACCGCCACCAGCGGCTGGCTGGCGGCGCGCAGCGCGGTGTACAGCCCACCCAACGCTCCCCGCCCCGGGATTACATCGGGATATAATGGCAATCCTAGAACAAGATAGGCTTCGGGGCGATTGGTTGTGACCAGCACTTCGTCCGCCAGCGGCGAGATGCGTTCGATCACCCACTGCACGAGCGGCTTGCCCAGCAAAGGCAGCAGGGCTTTATCCTGCCCCATGCGGCGCGATTCTCCGCCAGCCTGGATCACAATGGATAGCATAGATTGATTATAATAAAAACTATAGACAATCGATCTTATTGGTAAAGTATGGTTTTTAATTCGTGGAGAGTAAGATATGTCAACTTTAGGCGAAGTATTAGATCGAATGACGGTAGAAGGGGAGCTTTATGACTCACTGCCGGATAACACCGTGCGTTGCTATGCCTGCGGACACCGCTGCCTGATCCGGGAAGGCCGGCGCGGCATATGCCAGGTGCGCTTCAACCGCGGCGGGAAGCTTTTCGTGCCGTGGGGCTACGTGGCAGCCCTGCAGGCCGACCCCATTGAAAAAAAGCCTTTTTATCACATTCTTCCAGGTAGCGATGCACTGACCTTCGGCATGCTCGGCTGTGACTTCCACTGCTCGTACTGCCAGAATTACTATACTTCGCAGGCGATGCGTGACCCGGCCTCGGATGCCGCCGTGTCTCTGGCCAGGCGGGTTTCCCCGGGGCAGCTGGTCGATTATGCCAAACGCAGTGGGGCGAGCGTGATTGCCTCCTCCTACAACGAGCCGCTGATCACCTCCGAATGGGCGGTCAGTATTTTCAAGCTGGCTGTCGATGAAGGTATACGCTGTGTCTACATCTCAAACGGGAATGCCACGCCGGAGGTGCTTAAGTATCTGCGCCCCTACCTGTCGGGTTATAAGATCGACTTAAAAACGATGCAGGACAGGCAGTACCGCCAACTGGGTGGTGTGCTGGAACACGTCCTGGAGAGCATCCGGATGGCGTATGAGGCCGGGCTGTGGGTGGAGGTGGTAACCCTGGTGGTCCCGGGGTTTAACGACAGCACCGAAGAGCTGATGGAGGCGGCGCGCTACATCCATTCCGTGTCAGCGGACATTCCCTGGCATGTGACAGCCTTCCACCCGGATTACAAAATGACCGACCCGCCACCTACCTCGGTAAAGACCTTGCTGCGTGCGGCAGAAATCGGTCAGGAAGCGGGATTGAACTATGTGTATGCAGGCAACATCCCGGGCAGGCTGAGTGAATATGAAAACACCTACTGCCCTAATTGCCGCCAACTGCTGATCGAGCGCAGCGGCTTTACCATCCGCAGCTACCGGCTAGATGCCAAAGGTGCTTGCCCAAAGTGCGGCACACCCATCGCCGGTGTGTGGACCGATCGACCGGAGTCGGTCCAGCTCGGTGGATTTGGCATGCCCAGGCTGATCGTACGCTGAGCGCAGCTTTGTCACAAAACGAGGCCGGTCATCGACCCCGCAATGATTCAACCTGTACGGCTATCTTCGCACAACTGCGCGGACAATATAGCGGTTGACTGCGCCAAAGCGGTATTTATATTCCTCGTTACCGCGCATGAAGTCGAACTCCAGGCGTTTATTGTCATTAGCCCACTTCAATAAATACCCAAGCAGTACCCATCCTGGTGAGAGCTCGCGGTATTTAAAGTTCAGCCCGGAATTGTAAACCCAGATGTGGTCATTGAAGTCAAAATTCAGGTAGCCAGCAGCTTTCTGCCCAGCCACCTCAAGGAACGCAAGCTGCAGCCAACCGTGTTGAAAAGCTGTGTGGACGGCGGTGTGCATCTGCGAGCGCATGAGCGGGGTAAGAAACAGGGCTTTCTCAGGATCCTGAGCCATTAAATCTATAAATCCGTCTACCTCTGAATCCAACTCGTCTTCATCCTGGACAAAATACCAATGCACCGGCAGGTCACTCTCCTCAACGCGGCGCATCTTACGGCGGATTTCGTGGCGCTGCTTTTTATCAATTCCAGCCAGGTAGGTTTCCCAATCACCAGGTAGAGGGATATAGGGGCAGGGCTGCAGTTGTTCCTGCTGGTAGCTCCAACCACAGCGCCGCACCGCTGCTTGCAAGCAAACCAGGGTCGGTGAATTCTCCGGGATGTTATACCAATCCAGCACTCGCCAGTCCGGCAATCGATCGCTATCCAGCAAGCTCAGGAGCCCATCAATAAACACGGACTGATCATCACAGTGTACGATCAAATCCAGATAATCCGAGATCTCGATGCTGCCTATAAGCATCAGGGCTGGCTCGCCGAAACGATTGCAAGTGTAAAACAGCGGTGCAATCCCGATCAGATCCCCATTCTCAGCGCGTCCGATGACAATATACAGCTCACCTTCTTGCCACTCACCACCTCCCAGGGTCTGCCACCACGATCGAAGATACTCATACCGCAGGAACGGTACGTGACTTGCACTGCAACAGCTTAACAGCTCATTCCATTCGTCAGAGATCGTGTCAAGCTCTTCTAATGTACGGTATATGTCAAATTGCATGGATCATCCACTCAATGTTTTTATTACAAAGCCAGTCACTACTGGTAAACAGATGCCGACTTTCCCTAACCAGCATTTTACCAGTATAATCAGATTTGATGGCGTCCCTGGCGCCGGGGCCTAAATTATATGCCAAACTCTCTCGATATAAACCTGATGGTGATCGCCCGGCAGGCCGGCATGGACTTGGTCGATTTGCCTGGCTTGTACATCGCCGACCTGCCGCGCAATCCGGCACGCGGCCGGGAGTCAGATCGTCTGGTTCTTTACCTGGCCTTGACAGGTCAGCCGCTCGATCCCTCCGAGCGCGTAAGCCAGATGCTCCCTAACCTGGCGAACACTTTTTATAAGAGCCCAGGCGCGGTAACCTCTGCCTTACGCCGGGTTGCGGAAACCCTCAATCAAACATTATATGAGCGCAACTTGACCGGCCCGGCAGGAGAACAGCGGCTCGGATTACTGACCTGCTTCGTCCTGCGGGGCGACCAGGCAATCCTGGCACAATCCGGGACGGTAAAGGCAGTTGTGATCACTGCCCAGCAGAGCCGGGAATTTTACGACCCAGATTTGAACCCCTTAGGCCTGACCGATGCTCCCGAGATTCGCTACTTTCAGACCAGCTTGCTGCCGAACGACAGCCTGCTGTTCAGCGCGCAACCGCCGGAAAACTGGAGCGTGGAGAGCCTAAGAATCGACCATGGACAGGGACCAGAGAGCGTGCGCCGTCGGCTGTTGAGCCAGATCTCTGGGGACCTAAGCGCTATCCTGATTCAAGCTCGCCCCGGTAAAGGCAATATTCAACAACTGCGCTCGGCGCCGGTTCAGCCGCCGTCAGGCATGGAAACACGAACACCAGAAACTAACGAGCAGCCAAAGGTAGCAGCGGCAACCCTGGAGTCACAAATCAGCGCGCAGGAATGGCCTGTGGAGCCAGAACTCCAGCAGGTTTCCAATGAATTCACCCCGTGGACAGAGATTCCCATTGATGGAGCCGTGGCTGCAACCACACTCGGTGCATTAGAAGGTGTTCCTACCAGTGAGGCTGCTCCCATTGAGATTACCGCAGCTCCCGCAGGTGAAGCCCCAGTAAAACGAACTGCGGCCAGTTGCTTATTGGCGCCTGTGCTTTGGCTCGGGGGTTTGTTCTCTCATCTAATCAGTGGAATTGCCCGGTTGCTACAAGCTCTGCTCTCGCGAGTACTGCCCGAAGAGACGCTGGCATCGCTTTCTAATACCAGCATGGCAGTCATTGCGATTATCATCCCCGTAGTGGTGGTGGGAGTCTCCAGCTTTATTTACTTTCAACGCGGCCTGGCTGTCCAGTCTGAATTAGCGTTGGAAGAAGCAGCCGCCGCAGCTCAACTGGCCAGCACACAAACCGACCCGCTGGCGCAGCGCCAAGCCTGGGAAAATACCCTGGAATACCTGGATCAGGTCGACTCCTACCAGAGCCTCCCGCAGGCCCAGGAGTTGCGCGCGCAAGCCCTGTCCGCGATCGATGCTCTCAATCAAATCAAGCGTGTGGATTATCAACCAGCAATTGTGGGTGGGCTACCCGCAACCATCAAAATTATTAGTGTGGCTGTCGTGGGTGATGATCTGTACCTCTTGGATGGCAACAGCAGCAGTGTGTTGCGGGCTACCCTGACCGCCCAGGGATATGTACTCGACAACAACTTCTTGTGCACGCCCAATGCACCCAGCCAAACTGGCCCCTTTATTGATTTACTGCCCGGATCAGTCGAGCTGGAAAAAGCAGCCGATACAATAACCATTGACCCTGCCGGGAATCTGCTGTACTGCTTTATCGATCAAGCCGCTACACCAGGAAACTTGCAGCCCCCTACCGCACGCACTTTTACCCAGCTGGTTGCCTTTACTCAGGACTTCAGTTACTTGTATGTATTGGATCCTCCCGCCAACGCCATCTGGGTTTACCCAAAAGGCGCTCTCACTCAAGAACCGAGGCTGTACTTTGACGAGTATATTCCTCCGATGCAAGATACGATTGATCTGGCGACTGCCGCCGACGAGCTCTACCTGTTGCACGTCGATGGTCGCCTGACTCTCTGCCAGACCAGCAACCTGGATGTCTCGCCAACCCGTTGCACAGACCCTGCGCCTTTCCTCGACTCGCGCCCAGGTTTGGAAGATACCGAATTGGTACCAACTATTCCTTACACGCAAATCCAGTACAGTCAACCACCTGACCCGGCTCTGTATTTACTAGAGCCTATTAACCAGGCAATCGATCTGTTTAGCCTGCAGCGCCTGACATTCCAACGCCGTTATCTACCCGCCAGCGGGCTGGCAGGGGGTCCTGCAACTGCTTTTGCAATAGATTCGCTGAATCGCACTCTGTTCCTGGCAGCCGGGAACAATATCTACTACGGTCGAATACCCTGAACTTTACTCAGGGTCCATGCGTGTGTGTAGGCCAGGGTGTCATAGTCTTCAAGGGCTGTGGCAGCGTGGCTAATGGCTGTGATTCTCCCGTATTTGTGGGTGTAACAACCTGGAACCCAGTACTGGTTGGCTGAAGTGCAGGAATCTGGGTAGCAATAACAGTGAGTGCCGGCTCTGACGACGTCGGTGTAGCCTGCTGGCGATCCGAGAACCAGAACCCAGCTACCAAGCCCAGAATAGCAATCGTTAACAGCGCAGCTACTCCCAGACAACCGCCCAGGATCGCCTTAGGAATCCGAGTAGTACCCCCAGTGTGGTCAGCCTGCCCATTGCTCATACCAGAAGATACCGGCATTTGCAGTCCCACTAACGTGATATTGTCGAACCCGCCGCGTTGATTAGCCAAATCAACCAGTTTAATCAAGGCGCTTTCCAACTGATTGCGCGCAACCGCAGCCAGGATCTCTGCATCTTGAACCAGGTCGGTCAGCCCATCGCTGCACAGCAGCAATCGATCACCCGGCAGCAAACGCAAGCCCTGGTTGGCCTGTGCTTGCTGGTCGTCTTCTTGGGGCCGTAACCGCAGACGAAAATCCGGAACAACGGGCTGGGGACTGCCCAGGTAACGGTGAATGACATGCCGGGCCGGAGTGTTGCGAGCCTGCTCTGAGGTGAGCACGCCCTGATCGAGAGCATCCTGGACGAATGTATGATCAATTGACAGCTGCAGAATTGAATTTCCGCGAATCAGATAGAGGCGCGAGTCACCAACCCAGGCTGCATACAACTGGTCGCCTACCACCCAGGCACAGACACAGGTGGTTCCCATGCCCTGTAGGGAGGCGACCGCCTTAGATTGCGCAGATATCAACGCGTTGGCTGCTTGAAAGGCGTTGGCGATAATCTCAACCGGCAGGTTTCCATCGCTGGCAGCAATATGCCGGCTGATCGTCTCAACCGCCATCTCCGCCGCCACTTCCCCAGCACGATTGCCCCCAACGCCATCGGACACCAGAGCCAACACGGAAGGGACGGGGTAGGTTTCGTTGAGAATGTAGGCGGAGACTGCGTAGCGGTCTTCGTTGTTCTTTCCGGTCATTCCCGGGTGGCTATGAGCCGCTACGATCAAGTGTGGCTGTTCAACCCGAATCAAGGATTTCGCTCCGGGTCAGTCTGCAGAGGCTTCACGACCGGTTTGCGAGTCTGCCCCGGCTGGCGCAGTGTGAAGCGAAAACCGATGCGCCCAACATGCACCAGGTCCCCATGCTCCAGGTTAATCCCTTCCTGGGAAATCGGCGTGTAATTTACCCAGGTACCGGCAACAGAGCCCTGATCTGCCAATCGAAATCCCCCGTTCTCAAGATGTGTCAGGCGGGCATGCAGAGGTTCTACAGAAGGGTCGTTTAGCACAAGCATCGACTGCCGGGGGTCGCTCCCTAGAGTGACCTCCTCGGATGTAATCGGGATTGGCGTATTCATGGTCTGTTCATCGGTTTCTGAGATGCGGCTCAGGAATGCATAAGCATGTGGCGCAGTGTGCCGCTGAGGCCAGTGCAGGCGGTCAGCCCAGCTTGAGCGCTGGCGGGGGGCCGGTTCCCTGGCTACTGGCACGGGTTGAGTGACTGGATCCTTCCTACGGCGGGCTGCCGAGCCGCGACCTGGTATGGTAGGGCGTATTTTTCCACCTATTACCAACACCATTAACAACACTGCGCCTGCCAGGAGCACTACCAATCCGGAGATCACCGGGAGATTGTGAGTCAACCAAGCCAGAGGCGGCTGGGCAGGCAGCTCGACATTTATCTGGGTGATATTCTCAATGCTCGATCCAACCAAGCCAAATGAATCCTCCGCCTCCACACGCAGGGCATAGGGACCGCTGGCAGTAATATCAGTCAAATCCCAGGTAAACAAGTCGAACGGCGGCTGGCGATTCTCCGCCTCCAGAACCCCATTCACAAATAATGATGTTCTGGTTAATAGCCGCATCCGCTCGTCCGGGAAACTGACCAGGATTTCCAGGGGTTGTTTTTGAGGCAGGTACTGCTCAACCGGCGGATCAGTCGTCGGATCCAGATCATCTTCTGGTGGCTTACGGGTAATTTCCAGTGGTGGGGCGATAAACGCCGGGTCCGGCGGAAGCAGTTCGATCTCGTAGCTCTCAGGTGGCGTTTCGACCTGGCCTGCGCTCGTGTTTACCTGAGCGACTACCTGCTGGCTGCCACTGCCCCTTACCTGTGAGAGATAAGATAATGTATAGACGCTGCGCAGCGGCTCAAGGAATTCTTCCAGCGCGGGTAGAGTCTCATCACCTGTGTAGTTAAAAAACTTACCACCAGTTTGCTCAGCCAGCGCCTGCAACTGGTTTGCGGACTGTGGCGAGTATCCTCCAGGCGAGGATACCATCCACACATGGATATCTACCCCGGCCTGGTTGGCCTGGACCACCAGGTTGTCCAGCGCTGGACCTACCTGCGGATCCAAAGGCGGTGTGATGAATAAGATCGCCCGCCCCATCCCAGGGCGCGGAGTCGGATCCACCGCCAGATTGATGGCTCTGGAAAGCACATCCGGACTTGGGACCGCATTACGAGCATCTATCTCCTGGAGCATCTGAGGCAATAAATCGGCTGGTTTGGCAGCGTGCGAAATCTCCGTCCCATCGGCGTTGACCAGGCTGAGATCATCGATGGTCGTTCCTTGGCGGCTGCGCACCCAACCCACCAGAGCGGCTACAATCTGATCGAGCCGCGAGATTGCTTGGCTGTTCTGCACCGCGAACGGTGGGCCGGGATTCATTGCGATCACGAACTGTACACCACCACGGATTTCATCCAGAGCTTCTACGGGAATCGAGGTGCCATTTTCGAGCACCGTCACATCCCCGGGCTCCAGGCCATGAATAAACTGGCCTTGCTCGCCGTGTAAATCCAAGAGAGCCTGAATACGGGGGAATCCATCGGTTTGCAAACGCGTCAACTCGGCATTGACGGCCGTCTGGGCGTTTGCCGATAGAGGTAGAAGCAATAGCAGAGCGAGAAATAACAACCAACCGCGTGAGCGGTTACACATAAATTGATTATAACAAACAGTTGAGCCGGTGGCCCTGCGGATGATTCGCAACCGGCTCAATCATTACTTTAACTTCAGGTCGACATGTAAAGAAAAAAAAGGCGATTTGGGTTTACTCCAGCAAATGTTTACATAATCTCAGTTGGCGCCTCGATTGCGAATTCAGTTGGAGTTGCGTCTGACTTCGGCTGGCCGGTAAGCCGCAGGTAAGTCAGCGTCCAGACCGAGCCGACATAGCTCTGCAAGATGCCATTCAGGATGAGCAGGAACGGCAGATATGCACACAGGCACACCAGGAAGATCACCCAGCCTGATGTCATGAAGTCGCTGCCCAAGAACGCACCGCTAAAGATCAAGGGCAGCATCAAAAGGATGAACGGCAGAGCCAGGATAAAACCAGCCACCAGGCCAATCACCAGCAGCAGCAGCCAGATCACCAGGACAGGACCAAACTTGGTGCGCACAAGCTGCCAGCTACGTTTGAGGCCAGCGGTGATCCCCAGATTCTCGACGACAATCGCATTAGCAGCCAGCTCAAGCACAGCCATCAATAACCAGGCGGCGGGTATTGCCAGGCAGATCAAGCAGATGAGCCCAATGATGGTGAACGCTAATGGCACTGCCAGGACAATGATGACCAAAGCAAAGATCAAAACTACCAGGAAATACATCCCAAACACCCGCCAAAAATAGGGAGTGCTGGCGCGGAACAGCTCGCCGAAGGTCAGGCGAGTAGCACCCTGCTCAACTTTCCATACGCCCTGGATCAGGCCAATCTTTCCGACGGTGGACAGAAAGATCAAAATTGCGCTAATCACCAAGACAACCAGCAAAAACAGGCACAGCAGGCCGATAAGCTCTCCCTGCTGGATTTGATTGAAAAAGTCCTGAACCCGGTAAGCAAAGTCTTCCATATACCTGGGGACTTCATTGGTCTGGTAAGAGATATTGCTGCCATTGGCAGCGGAGCCACCCGAGCTGCCGGTATTTCCCAACCCAGCCAGTATGCCAAAGATCCACAGCACCTTGTGCTGCCAGATGATCTTCCATGCTCTTG
The DNA here is from genome assembly GCA_017860725.1 of Chloroflexota bacterium. Lineage (GTDB taxonomy): Bacteria > Chloroflexota > Anaerolineae > Anaerolineales > UBA4823 > CTSoil-045. Next base: position 11,625 of record JAGDMX010000028.1, read on the forward strand.
AAAGTACATTGCCGTAATCCATGATACATTCTCCTTTGTATTAAATACGCTTATTCCCACTCGATAGTCGCGGGCGGCTTGCTAGTAATGTCGTAGACTACTCGGTTGACGCCTGGGACTTCGTTGACGATCCGATTAGCAATTTTCGCCAGTAATTCGTGCGGCAGGCGCGCCCAATCGGCGGTCATGAAGTCCTGGGTGGTGACGGCCCGGAGGGCTACGGCTTCCTGGTAGGTACGCTGGTCGCCCATCACGCCTACCGAACGCACCGGGAGCAGCACGGCAAAGGCCTGAGCAGTACCGTACAGCTCATCCTCACCCACCTGCATGTGCAACAGCCCAGCCGAGTGCAGCTCGCTGGTCAGGATGGCATCCGCCAGGCGCAGTTTATCCAGCCTTGCGGGGGTAACTTCGCCCAGGCAGCGCACAGCCAATCCCGGCCCGGGGAACGGCTGTCGCCAAACCAGCTCGTGTGGCAATCCAAGCGCCTCACCCACCCGACGGACCTCATCCTTAAATAAATAGCGTAATGGCTCGACCAGCTCAAACTGCATATCCGGCGGCAAGCCGCCCACGTTGTGATGGCTCTTAATACGCTGCGCTTTGGAGCGGTCCGGGGCGCTGGATTCGACCACATCCGGATAGATCGTGCCTTGCACCAGGTAACGTGGCTGGCCAAGCTGGCGAGCTTGCTGCTCAAATATGCGGATAAACCGCTCGCCGATCACGCGACGTTTTTGTTCCGGATCGGTCACCCCCTTTAGCGCCTGCATAAACTGATCGACGGCATCCACCACGACCAGTTCTGCTCCCAGGGCATCCTGCAAGGCGACCTGCACCTGGGCAGCTTCTCCCAGGCGCAGCAACCCAGTATCGATAAAGACGGCTACAAGCTGCTCGCCTACAGCACGTTGCACCATAGCAGTTGCCACGCTGGAGTCCACCCCACCGCTCACTGCCGAGAGCACAGGCTCCGGTCCTACCTGCTGGCAGATGCGTTGGAGGCTCTGAGCGATGATCGACTCGGCTGTCCAATCCTGGCGTGCCTGACAAATATCCACAACAAAGCGGCGCAGGATCTCGCCCCCCTGCGGTGTATGGTGCACTTCTGGGTGGAACTGTAGACCAAAGTAGCGCCGCTCAAGGTCACCGATGGCGGCAATGGGTGAGTTCTGGCTGGAGGCCAGGACCGTGAATCCCGTAGGGCAGCTTTCGATACGGTCGCCGTGCGACATCCACACAGCCAGCTCACCCTCCGGCAACAGCGGATTTGGGGCTACCGACCGCACCTGCGCAGGCCCGTACTCGCGCCGGGCAGAGGGCGCTACTTTGCCGCCCAGGGTATGTGTCAGAGCCTGCATGCCATAGCAGATCCCGAGCACCGGCAGGTTACTGCCCAGGATATATACGGGTATGAAGGGAGAATCCGGTGTGTAAACCGAAGCCGGACCGCCGGAAAGGATAAATCCTTTGGGATCCAAAGCCAGCACCCGCTCAGAGGGAGTATCCCAGGGGAACAGCTCGCAGTACACCTGCAGTTCGCGCACCCGGCGGGCGATCAACTGGGCATACTGAGAGCCAAAGTCGAGGATGGCAATCGCGTCGGGCATGGACTAATCGTCCATGAAGACGATTGCATCGCCTTCCATCGAGCGGATGCAAGCCAGTGACTCGATCTGTACGCCCAAATGGCTGAGCACCTGCCTCCCGCCCTCGAAATCCTTTTCGACCAGCGCCCCGACGCCGACTATTTTCGCGCCGGCGGTTTGCGCCAGGCGCACCAGCCCCAGGATGGTCGCCCCAGTAGCCAGGAAGTCATCGATGATCAGTACTCGCTCGCCGCCGGACAGATATTCCGGAGAAACGATCAGCTCGACGGTGCGCCCCTTGGTGTGCGAGGGGGTCAGGGTCAGGAAGACCTGATCCGGCATGGTGATGGGCTTGCTCTTACGGGCATAAACCACCGGCAGCCCAAGATGCAACGCGGTAGTCAGCGCTGGGGCGATGCCGGAAATCTCGGCGGTCAGCACCTTGGTGGCGCCAATCTCCCGGAAGCGGCGCGCCAGCTCACGCCCGCAGGCATCCATCAACACCGGATCCACCTGATGGTTGATAAATCCATCCACTTTCAGGATGCCGTTGCCCAGGTTTTTCCCTTCTCTCAAAATACGGTCCTTTAGTTCTTGCATGCTGCCCTCCCATAGCCATCCATAGTAGTAGATCGACCCTGATATTCTACACCGCTGCACCTCAGGCTGCCAGAGATTATGTGCAAATAGACTGTGTTAGAATCCAGCCAGGATGTTGGTACTGGCATCGAATTCACCGCGCCGGCGGCAGCTACTGGAAGTGAGTGGATGGGATTTCGTAGTGCACCCTGCTCCAGTCGATGAGGACTGCCTGCCGGGTGAAGCCCCCGAGTTTTATGTATTGCGCCTGGCGGAGATGAAAGCCAGGGCTGCCCTGGATAGCTGGGATAAACCGCTGCCCCCCGTAGCGATTTTCCTGGGGGCGGATACCACCGTCTCTATCGATGGGGAAATCCTGGGTAAACCCAGTTCCGCCATTGAGGCCGTATATATGCTCACACGGCTGCGCGGGCGAACACACCAGGTGTATACGGCTCTGGCAATCTTGCGCCCCGCGGACAGCCGCTGCCTGAAGGATGTGTGCGTGTCTACGGTTACTATGCGCTCTTATCGTGATGATGAAATCACTTGCTACGTGGAAAGCGGTGATCCGCTGGACAAGGCCGGGGCGTATGCCATCCAGCATACCGGCTTCCAGCCGGTCGCCCGGGTGCAGGGCTGCTATGCCAATGTGGTTGGCCTGCCCATCTGCCACCTGGGACGGCTGTTGCAAACGTTGAATATCCAGGCCCCAACGCTGCCCTGGCTGGCTTGCCAGGAGGCTACGGGTATTCCCTGCGAGATATATCAGGAGGTGCTGGGTGAAGGGATTATTGTTTAAGGTTCCATCCGAAGGATG
>JAGDMX010000029.1 GCA_017860725.1 Chloroflexota bacterium
TGCCCAGCCCCATCATACACAAATCCCGAGCCTTCTCCAACTGGTGTGAAGAGATTACCCTCGCGGGCATAGATGAGGATGTTGACCACCGAAGGATTGACCCGCTCATATAGATTGATGTAAAGCTGGTCAGTTTCGCTATCCACGATGATGGGTGGTTCTTGTACCGCTGGTACAACCAAGGGGGTTGCGACAGATTCAATCACCTTGGCCGGTTGTGGAGCAGGAGTCGGCGTGCTGCGCGGCACGAATAGACTGCAGGCCATTGCCAGAACAGGAAATATTAACACTAAGATCGATAAGGTAAGACCATTCTTTTTCGGCATTAAAACCTTCTCCGTGGTGAATTAGCACCTTTTGGTTTCTCTGATGTCGCTAGTTCAAAAATCTTGACTGCTTTCATACGATTTATGAGTATATCCCCCGATTGTGAGATAATCCTGAATATTAGATAAATGCTCCCATAGGCAAAGGGCCGCCAGGCGTCATTTCCCGAATAAATCGACAAGATCCTCGCTGGTCAGTGATTTGAAAAAACTGCTATCGGTGACGATAATTTGATCTACCAGCTCCTGCTTGCGCTGTTGCAGGAGTACAATTTTCTCTTCAACCGTATCGCGGGTAATCAGCTTAAAGACAAAAACAGGCTTGTCCTGACCGATGCGGTGGGTCCGGTCGCTGGCCTGCATCTCCACAGCCGGGTTCCACCAAGGATCGATGTGAATCACATAGTCGGCCGCGGTCAGATTCAAGCCTTTACCGCCCGCTTTCAGGCTGATCAAGAAAAAGGGCAGTTTTGGGTCATTCTGGAAAAGATCGACCTGCCCCTGGCGATCCAGAGTGTGACCATCGAGATAGGCATAGGGGATCTTACGGTCATCCAGTGCGTGCCGTACCAGGCGGAGCATTTGCACAAACTGTGAAAATACCAGCGCCTTATGCCCTTCTGCCAGCAAGGTTTCCAGAGTCTCTAGCAAGAGCTCAAATTTGCCGGACTCACCCCGATATTTATCATCCACCAGCAAAGGATGGTTGGAAATTTGCCGCAAGCGCAGCAGGCCTTCCAAGATTTTCATCCGGTTCTGGCTGAGCTTGTCTTCATCGAGCATCCCTAAAAGCATACCGCGATAATAATCTCGCATGCGGTGATAGATCTTTTGCTGAGCTGGCTGCATATCGGCGTATAAAATCCGCTCCGTGCGCGGCGGCAGCTCCGGGGCGACCTGATCTTTGGTGCGGCGCAAGATGAATGGGTAAACCAGTTTTCTTAACAGCCGGGCTGTATCCTCGTCTTTTTTACTTTCGATTGGAGTGCCAAACTCGTCTCGAAAGTAATCCAGACTACCGAGCAAACCGGGGTTCAAGAACGCGAATTGCGACCAGAGTTCCACGGTGGAATTCTCTATCGGAGTACCGGTCATCACCAGGCGATGGTCGCCTTCCAACAGGCGCGCGGCTTTGGCAGTCTGTGAGACGGGATTTTTAATAGACTGTGACTCGTCCAAGATCACATAGTGGAAACGATATTTCCGCAGCAGGATAATATCTCGCAGCATCACGCCGTAGGACGTGATCACCAGGTCGGCCTGCGAAAAGGCCTCCAGATCTTTGATGCGGTCGCTGTCGAAGTATTCCAACACTCGCAGACCGGGTGTGAAGCGAGCAGACTCTCGTTGCCAGTTCACCAGCAAGGACCTGGGAACAATTAACAGGCTGGCCTGGGAGGGTGGGGTGTAATCCGGTGCTTTTCGATAGATCGACTGCAAAAAGACCAACGCCTGGACGGTCTTCCCCAGCCCCATATCATCTGCCAGGCAGCCACCGAATTTGAAATCACGTAAAAAGTGCAGCCAATCAAAGCCGGCTTTTTGATACGGACGCAGCTCGCCGGTAAATTCCCAAGGCAAGGTTCTAGGGTTAATCCCAGCAAAACCATTTTCGGTCAGGCGGCGGAGCTGCCGGCGGGCAACATCGAAACCGTCGTCCGTCTGTACCTGGTCGACTTGTGCGATGAGCTGGTCGAGGTAACTGAGCTGGTAGCGGTTGAGTCGCAAGCCGTCCTGTGTCTCGTCGCCTAAGGCGAAAAGATGTTTGTAGCGTTCCACCCACTCTGCTGGGATTTCCCCGATGGTGCCATCCGCCAGCTTGATATAGCGCTCATTTTTTCGGACTGCTCGCCGAAGTTCTTTCAACGGCACTTCCAACTCCCCGAAGGAGACCACCGCTTGGACATCGAACCAGTCGATGCCGGAGGAGATATTGAAGCTGATGCGAGGGGTATTGCGGTTGACGCGGGCCGTTTTTAGCTTTTCTTCCCCATAAATTTCAAAGCCGTCTTTAGCCAGGTGAGGTACTTTGTGCAACAAAAAATCAATCGGGTGCTGGCGGGCGCGCAGGTATAACTTCCCGGGGGTGCGGTTGGCCGCGCCGCGTTTTAATCCGTAGCTGCTCGAGCTGGCGGTAGTAAAACGCTCAGCTTCAATTTCGGGCTGGCGCTGCAGGCGTACCAGCGTCCATGAGTCGGGTTTGCGCTGCAGTACTTGCTCTGGCAGCCTGGGATCGTAGCGAAGCTCATATTCGCCGTAGCCAAAGCGAAGCTCGGCCGCAATCTCACCCTCCTCTTCCCCAAGATAAATTCTAGGCACAGGGTTCCCGCCCTGGTCTTCCCATGAAATTACATCACCTTCCAATGCGATCTTTTCGGCCAGGTCAAGCAGATGCCGGTTTCGGAATTCTAGCTCGTCCTTGGGTGGGATGGTGATCGTCGGTGTCTCGATCAGGCTGTATAGCAGATCAGGTGAAATTGAGCCGTCGACTTGAAACAGGTAATGCTCTACGATCAGCCACAGGGGTGATAACCACACGACCCGGATGGGGTTATCTGGGTCAGACTCCTGGAGAGGGATATTCAGGTCTCCGACCGCGATTCTGCTGGTCAGGTGCAGCCCCTGGACATCCCGATCTAACCGCAGACGCAAACTCCCCTGGTTTTCAAGGATTGCCAGACGTTTCTGCAGGGGTTGATATGGGTCACCCAGGAATAACGGGCTTTGGGTACGCGCCAGGATCGTCAGGTACTCAGGTTGAGGGGCAGTGGTATTGTAGTATGAGTAAGACCGTGCTCGTTCTAACATGACATTGGCGAAGAACACGCTCTCCGGGGTACAGTTGACACACGCTTGTGGATTGAGTGCGTTGTAGGGAGAGCGTAAGGGAAGCTCGTGCTTCCCAATGGCTTCCAACACGCCGTCAAACTCGGGGTGGTCAATCAGTTGCGGATCCTGGCGTAATTCGGCAGGGAGAGCGTTGACCGGGAGCGTATAAACGCTCAGGCTCCACGAGGAGATAGCAGGAATCTCCTGCAGGCTAAAGAACAGGAAATAAGGATTGGATTTCGTGCGTCGCGCGCCGGCCTGGGTGGCGGAGACAACCCCACCAAGTTGCTCACGCCACCGGGCCGGCTGGTTTTGGATCAGTTGGTTGCGGACTGCCAGGAATGCGGCAACATCATGCTCGCAGATAGCTCCACGGTTGGCGTACAGGCAGTCGCATTTAAGGTAGATAAATTTATCACCGACCTGGATTTCAACTTTATAGGGGTGCCTGTCCTGCACCGCACATTTGGCTACCTGTTGGGATAGCTGAGTGACGGATGCCTTTCCAGCCAGGTACAGCTCATGCCCTTTAGACATCAGATCGGAGCTGACAGATTTCTTTAATAACTCTTCGGAGAGCGTTTCTAAAGATATCCGCGGCATGAAAGCTGGTCATCCCTCCCTTGGCTACCCGATCAGCCCGACATCGTGGTTAAATTCCTCGATCAAGGCATCGATCTCGGCCGTCTGCTTTTGAACTGCGCTCCAGTAGTCCCGGCGATACCACATGTCCTGGATCTCTTCATAGGTTTTACCCTGTTGTTCCACCCAGGTGAAGTATTTCAAATTGTGGACTCGACGGCGGTCGGCGTAGGTAAGCTCGATCATATGATCGGTGGATTCACCCATCAGGTAGCGGGCAAAGTGCGCGGCGGCATCCAGCTCGCTGTAGGCGCCAAACTCGGCATGCATCTCGTGCAGCCGGCTGGCGTAGAGCTCCATCGAATCGGTCAGCACTGTCAATACGATATCGTTCTCGCTTAATTCATAGTACTTGGCAAATTTTATAGCGGAAAGCACATTGGAGATGCCCGAAAAACCGAGCAGGTCAAGCTGTTCTACCACGTTTTCGGGGACACCCTTGCTGGCCAGGAAGCTACGACCAACCGGCTCGTTGAACAGGCGGGCGAGATTTACCACGGCATTATCGTCAATGGCGACGACGATGTCGGTGTTCTTTGTATTGTGTATCCAGGGGACATGTTTGTCGCCAATGCCTTCGATGCGGTGCGAGCCGAAGCCGTTTTCCAGCAAGGTGGGGCATTGCAGCGCCTCGCTGGCGACGATCTTGCTGTGAGGGAAGATCTGTTTCATGTAATCCCCACTGGCAATTGTCCCGGCCGAGCCGGTTGCGGAGGTCATGCCGCGATATTCATCGTGGGGACCCATCACCTGCTGCAGAACTTCCTCCATGGCATGCCCGGTGACTTCATAATGCCACAGGTAGTTGCCAAATTCATCGAACTGGTTGAAGATCATCAAGTCCTGGCCGGAGCGGCGCAGCTCCCAGCATTTGTCAAAGATCTCTTTTACATTCGACTCACTGCCAGGCGTGGCGATAACCTCGCCGGCGATCTTTGCCAGCCATTCGAATCTCTCCCGGCTCATCCCTTCGGGCAGGATGGCAATTGAATCGCACGCCAGCAGCGCCGAGTCGTAGGCACCGCCGCGGCAGTAATTACCGGTCGATGGCCAGACTGCTTTTTGCGTGGTTGGGTCGAACTGACCGGTGACCAGTCGTGGAACCAGGCAGCTAAACGCCGCACCGACTTTATGGGCGCCAGTGGGGAACCATTTGCCCACCAGGGCGATAATCCGGGCGGGAGTGCCGGTCAGGCTGGCCGGAAACTCGATGAAGTTCACGCCGCCGTAGCCACCGCCGAAAGGCACCGGCTGGTTGTGCCAGTTAATGCGAAACAGGTTCAGCGGATTGACATCCCAGAGCCCGACGTTTGCCAGGCGTTCTTTAATTTTTGCAGGAATCAGAGCAGGGTTTTTCATCTGAGCATAGGTTGGGATGATGATGCCGCGCTCGCGCACGCGCTGAATGGCATGCATCCGGCGATCTTTCTCAATGGTTAGGTCAATAGTGGTCAAAGCAAAAATCCTTTCGTGGTGATAGTTATTTTTGGAAATCTTCCGGACTTTCTCTCACGATATATAAGGGGCGTCCTTTAGCTTCTTCGAATAAGCGACCAATGTACTCACCCAGGATGCCCAGGGAGATGAGCTGAACGCCACCCAGGAAGAGCACAGCGATCAAAGTGGTTGCCTGCCCGAAGAAAGCCTGAGAGCCGGTTAACCGCAGGATGACTACCACTGGGATCGCCAGGATGCTGATCCCTGCCGAAAGAAAGCCGATATAGGTCGCCAGTTGCAAAGGGAAGTACGAAAAGCTGGTAATGGCATCACTGGCAAAGCGGGTCATCTTACGCAGAGGATATTTGGTCTCTCCGGTAAAGCGAGCGGCACGTTTATAGGGCACGCCAATCTGGCGAAAACCGACCCAGACCGACATGCCGCGCAAGAAGCGATGGTGCTCGCGCATCTGGTTGAGCACGTTGACTACTTTGCGGTCGATCAGGCGAAAGTCCCCGGTATCCAGAGGGATATCGACCTCGGTAATCTTGTAGATGACTCGATAAAAGAGCTTGGCGGTGAACAGCTTGAACCAGGTCTCGCCTTCGCGCTCGGCGCGCACCGCATAGACGACTTCATATCCCTCACGCCATCTGGCGATCAAATCCGGGATGACTTCCGGCGGGTCCTGCAAGTCCGAGTCGATCATCACCACGGCTTGACCACGGCTGAAATCCAGGCCGGCAGTGACCGCCACCTGGTGTCCGAAGTTGCGGGCGAAGATCACCGGGCGAACGTGGGGATCGTTCTGAGCGAGCTGGCGAATGATATCGGTTGAGCCGTCGCTGGAGCCGTCGTCCACGAAGATGACTTCCCACTCTTCACCGACGGCGTTCATCGTCTCGCTGACCCGGCGATACAGCTCGGATATATTGCCAGACTCGTTATAAATTGGTGCAATGACAGAAAAAACGGGAATGGCCATAGCAGCGCTATTTTATCACTCTCTTGACGGCGGCCAGTGTCGGTTCGATCACCGGCGCTTCCCTCACGGCCTGCATAGCTGCTCGTACATCTTTCAGCCCGCTGCCGGTATTGATCACAACGACCGGATCGTCCGGCTGAACGAGACCCTGTTCTACAGCTTTAATCAGACCAGCATACGAAGTTGCCCCGGCCGGCTCGGCGAAGATGCCGGCTTTTCCCAGGGCGGCAATTGCGCCCAGGATTTCCTGGTCGCTCACCAGGACATAGGTCCCGCCGGTTTGCTTAGCCGCTCGTACTGCCCGTACCCCATCGCGCGGCAGATCGACCGAAATGCTATCGGCCAGGGTGTTGGCCGAGACGGGAATGATGGTTTCATGCCCGGCATGGAAGGCGTTGGCGATGGCAGCCGAGCCCTCGGCCTGCACGCCGAAAATGCGCGGCATACTCTCCAGCCAGCCTAAAGCAAACAGGTCTTTGAAACCCTTGTGGATGCCGGAGATGATGTTCCCATCCCCCACGGAGACGAACACCGAGAGCGGCCGGGTGTATTTGCCCGCCGTGAAAACAACCTGTTCCCAGATCTCGAATGCGGCGGTTTTCTTGCCCTCTGCGGTGATGGGGTTATAGCCGGTGTTGCGGCAGTACCATCCGAATTCCTGGGAGGCCTGGATGGTCAGGTCGAAGGCATCATCGTAGCTGCCATCGACCAGCAACACCTGGGCGTTGAAAACCAACAACTGGGCGACCTTGGCTGGTGGGGCGGTGCGAGGGGCGAAAATGATGGCTTTTTGGCCGACGGCAGCCGACATACCCGCCAGTGCCGCTCCGGCGTTGCCGGTCGATGCGGTGACAACGACTTCAGCTCCGATCTGGCGCGCCCGGGCTACAACTACCGCGCTGGCGCGGTCCTTGAAGGACGCCGTCGGATTGCGGCTCTCATCTTTAATCCACAGGTTTTCCAGTCCCAGGGCAGCCTTTAGCAGCGGTGGGGAAAATAGGGGTGTCCAGCCGGCAGCGCGCAAGGGAGTGCCCAGACCGCCTGGGTCGGCGACCGGCAATAGAGACAGATAACGCCACAAGGATGGTTCGTTGCCGGCTGTGATCTTGGTGGGCGAAGTTGCCCGGCGGATGTTCTCATAATCCAGGATGACATCGAGGTTCCCACCATCGGCAGGGCAGGTGTATTGGACTTGCTCGGTGGTGTATTCCTGGTTGCACAGGGAGCAGCGATAGTGAAATTGAAGGTTCATAAAACTCCTGTTTTTAAGTTAGCGTAGAGCCCGAAATGGTCGGAGGGATATAAATTTGGGTGATTTGGTGCGGGCTTGTTTAAGATGATTTGGCAATCGCTCACTTGAATGCTTGGGTCGACAAAAATATAATCCAGGGTGCCGCGCCAGAAAGGGTTAATATGCTGGGGGCGAAGATACACGAAATAGCTTCGTAAGGTGCGGAGCTGCGATAGCAATGAACGGGTAAGTGGGGTGGGGCAGGTGTATACCGGCTCAGTCCCGTGGATGTGCACATAAGCAGAACGATAACGCTGGTACATTTTCTGGATGGCCTGTGTATCCGGCGTGCCATTAAAATCGCCGCAGATCATCACCGGGTGATCTCCACGGAATTCATCCAACCAGGCCAATAGCCGCTCAACTTGTTGCAGGCGCGCCTGTGAATTGCCGGGCTGCCAGAATAAGTGCCCGTTAGCAAAGAATACAGTTTGGGCGCTATCCGTCACCTGGATACATTGCGCTACCCGCCCCTGGCCCAAGAGATCCAGGGTATCCTGGGCTTCAATTGGCAGGCGGCTCAAGATAGCGATCCCTTCCTTGTGCGAGTCTGGGCCGCGCTTCGGGCTGAGGTACAGATGATCAAAACCAAGCTGCCCGGCCAGCCAGGCGGCGTTATCGTTCACCAGGCTGACTTCCTGCAGGGCCACCAGGTCTGGCTGTACGTCAGCCAGACCCTGGACGAGAAGAGAACGTCTTGCCTCCCAATGCGAGAGGTCGTTCAAGATATTGATCGTGGCGACTCGCAGGGTTGACTTCCTTACTCTTGTTCGAACGGCACGCCCAGCGAGGCAGGTGGTGAGGCGCGCAAGGAACGCAGCAGGCGGGCAATTAATTTGCGTGCGGACTCCGGTAAGGTCGCCAGGACCCGCTCCACCCACTCGGTGTTGCCGATATTTACGATCAGCAGCGCCAGGATCATGAGCGGGAATGGCGCAACCTGCAGCACCTGGGAGGGGATGCCGGGCAGGCTGGGTTGTAACACCAGGCCCAGCCATTGTAACAAGGCAAACAGGTAAGCGCCGAAAGCCACCCGGATGGGATTCCAACCGCCGAAGATTGTGATCGCCAGGGCAATCCAACCGATACCATCCAGGCCGGAGATCGTCCCTTTCCACCCGGCTTTTACGCTGAGCGAGTAAGTCGGGCCAGCCAGGCCGACCAGAGCCCCACCCAGGATGGTGTAGAGATAGCGCGTGCGGTTGACGTTGGCGCCGCGCACGAAAGCCGCCGCTGGTCGCTCGCCAACCCCTTGCAGGATCAAGCCAGGGCGGGTTTTGAAAATCCACAGCCAGGCAACGATGATCAATACATAGCTCAGGTAAGTTAATATGTCCTGCCGGAAGAGCAACGGGCCGAGAATCGGGATCTCGCTCAGAACCGGGATAGGCCAGGAGGGAATGCGGGGCCCGGATAGCCCCATGTAAGGATTGCCCAGGAAGTAAGCCAGGTCCCGGCACATCAGAGCCAGGACGAAACCGACGGCAACCTGAGATTGGCGCAGGGTAATACTGGAGAAAGCCACGACCAGCGCCACCAGCGCCCCGACCAGCATGCCCGCCAGGCAGCCCAAAAGCAAGTTATCAATGGTCACAGCGACGGCAAACCCGCCCATGGCAGCCAGTAATATGGTGCCATTGACGGAAAGGTTGATGACGCCGGATCGTTCCGCCAGGGTCTCCCCGATAGCGGCAAAGATAATCGGCGCCGCAGCAGCCAACACACCAGCCAAGCCAAGCAGAATGCTATCTGTTGTCATCGCCTTACCTCTCTGCCTTGCGCAATACCCGCTGGCGGACACCGTCCATCATCAAGAAGAAGAGCACCAGGGCGCCTTGCAGCACCCCGGATAATGTGGAATCCAGCTTTAAGATAATCGGAAGCTGAATGCTTCCAATATTCAAGGCGGCGAAGAAGAGGGATACCGGGATGACCAGCAGCGCCTTGTAATTAATCAGCATGGCAACCAGCAATCCCAGATAGCCGTAGCCACTGGAGATTGATGGAATCAAACGATGATACACTGCGGTTACCTGTACGGCACCAGCCAGGCCCGCCAGGGCGCCACAGAGGATGAAGGCAGACATCATATAGCGCGAAGTCGGAATGCCGATTAAGAAGGAAGAGCGGATGTTTTTACCGACCGCCTTAAGTCTTAACCCAAAATAACTACCGCGCAGGACAATGTAAATGACAGCCAACGCGATGATGCCGATGATAACTGCCCAGATACTCAGGCGGGTGCCGGAGATCATCGGCAGCCACAAGTGATTTGGGAATGGCTCGGTGCCGCTCATGGAGCCGATTCCGGGGCGCTTCCAGGGACCGAAAATCAGCCAGAGCGTGAGTGCAGTAGCGACGAAATTCAGGCCCAGACCGCCAAAGATTTCGTTGACACCGCCAAAGGTCTTCAAAGCCCCGGCTAATGACGCCCACAAAGCCCCGCCGAGCATACCGGCCAGCATCGCCAGGATCAGGATCAGGCCGGGGGGCAGGCCGGAGTCCTGGAACAGGCGCAGCAAGCCGGTGGTAAAAATTGCACCCAGGGTGATTTGCCCTTCGATACCAATGTTCCACAAGCCGGCCGTGAAAGTCACCAGCAAGCCGGTGGTGGTGAGCAAGAGCGGCACCCAGGCAACCAGCACATCAGAGAACTTTTTCAGCGATCCGATCGAGCCATTGATAATGTTGGCGTAGGCCTGCAGCGGGGGTGCGCCCGAGAAGAGCAAAATAATCGTGGTAAACAAGAGCGCCAACAAGATCGCAGCAAATTGAAAACTGATATTGATCCAGCGGGATTTGTTTCGAGTCATCTCTAACACCCGTTCGCTTATCGAATTATCCAGCTTCCGCTGGTTGCCATGACCCTGTGGAAGGCCAGCCTTTACCGCCGATGAGCTGTCCAAGCTGATCGACAGTGGTTTCCATAGCATTCAATGGAGGCGATACTTTGCCTGAATAAAATACCAGTATGCGATCGCTGTAGTGCAGGATTTCATCCAGGTCAGCGGAGATGAACAGGATGGCTGAGCCCTGGCGGCAACGCTCCTTTAGCTTGCTCCAGATATATATGGATGATTCTACATCCAGACCACGCGTGGGGTGTTCCATCAAGATCAGGGATAGAGGTGTTCGGAGCAAAGCCAGCAAAGCGCGTTGCTGGTTACCGCCGGAGAGGTCTTCTACCATAGTCGTTGGTTTCCCGTGAATATTGAACTCAACGATCCGCTCGTCGGCGGTCTTCTCCGAGGCAGCCCAGTCAACGAAAGGCTTGGTCTGTTCGCCGGCAAGCACAAAATGTTCGGTCAGGGATAATCCTGGTATCAGCCCTTCTTCCATCCTGGAAGCCGGCACGTAGCGGACACCCAGATTGACAAAGGTATGGTAGCTCTTACCGGTCAGGTCCTGGTTATTGAGCATCAGTTGCCCGGTGATCGGGCGGTGAATCCCGGCGCAGGTTTGCAGGAATAATAGCTGCCCGCTGCCTTCCATGCCCGCCAGCCCAATCACTTCTCCGGCATGCACCTGCAAGTCTACCTCGGAGAGACGCATGCGATAATCTTCTACGCTAAAGTGCTTAAGCTCCAGGATAGCCTGCCCTTGCTCGACTACCGCCCGTTTACCCAGGCTGACAACTTTGCCGAACATCATCGTCACCAGCTCATCAATATCGAACGGCGGTTCCACCTCGCCGACTAGCTTCCCACGTCGTAGCACGGATACCTTGGTACACAAACTCTCTACATCCTCCAGTTTGTGGGAAACGAAGATAACCGTCTTCCCCTGGCCGGCGAGAATGCGTAGAGTGTCGAATAGCTTGACTTTTTGAGGTGCGCTGATGCCGGTGGTGGGTTCGTCCAGGATGAGCACCTGAGCACCCAGCCACAGCAAGCGCAATATCTCGAGCTGCTGGCGCTCGCCGACCGTCAGGGTATCCATATAGGCATTCAAGTCGATGGTGAAATCAAACTCTTTTTGGAGCTCTTCCAGCGAGCGAATCACATTTTTTCGGTTGGGAATTGGTTTTCCTGGGCTGCCGACCAGAAAGTTATCGATCACCTTCATGGGCGGAAAATCCAGGGGGTCCTGGTGTAGCATGCCAATCCCATGATGGATGGCATCGGCAGGCGAGTGAATGATCACCGGTTTGCCATCCAGGCGAATTTCACCTTGATCGGCCTGGATGAAACCGGATAGGACTTTCATCAGTGTGCTTTTTCCAGCCCCGTTCTCTCCCAGGATCGCATGAATCGCGCCCGAAGGGATCGTCATGTGAATATCATCGCTGGCGTGTACGTTACCGAAATATTTATGGATGCCAATCAGCTCTACATGCATATGGATTGCTTAAGGGTTGGTAGTTGGGCCGGATTGCCCGACCCAACTACCAACGGATTTCTCGATATGAAAAATGTGCACGGAAAAGCAGGCTATTCGCTTACGCTTTGACCTTCCATGCCCTCCAGTAGCTGCGGCAGGTACCAGACTTCTTGATCGGTTGCGACCTGGGCTTCTTGCAGGTAAGCAGTGCCGTCCTGAAGGTTGATCGGTCCGGTCCACAGATTCAAGCCGCCGGCGAGCGCCCCGATGAATTCATCCAGCTTGGTGGATGCGTCAGCGCTAAGTGCTGCGCCTTTGATGAAACCAACTGCGCTGGTGTCGGGGTTATTGATGTCAGCCCAATCTGGTGAGTTCCATTCCCAGGCAGCTTGCCAGGTGCCGGACTGAGCGGCAGTGATGTATCTCAGATAAGCAGGACCCCAGTTGAAATATGGGACGCCGAGACAGACATCCGTCGCTTCCTCACAGCTGCCTTTGTAGTCATAAGGGATCGCCCATACGGTCTGACCGGCATCCTTCAGCTTTTTCGCTTCGACCAGGGCTTCGGTGGTGTCGATACCCGACAGCACAACGTCATAACCGGAGTTGTAGAAGTCGTCTGCAACCTGGGTTGGGTCGGAGGTGACGCCCGGGATATTGAACCAAAAACCGATCCAGGTCACTTTAAAGCCGAGCTCGGCAGGATCCTTGCCCAGATAATTCTGCCAGCAGTAGCGAGCGCCCAGGTACGCAGAGGCAGCCAGGCGGCGGGTCTCGTCATTGATTAGCGGCCCAAGGTAGCCAATTTTACCGGTTTGGGTGGTCAGGGCGGCGGCGCAGCCGGCAATCATCTTTCCATATTCCATACGGCCCATAATATTGGCGAGCATCGGCAGGTCGCGGAAATCTTTGCCTTCTGTCCAGGCCGAGTCGCCGGAGGCATGGATCACCGGGAGATCCGGGTGTGCCTGGGCGAACTCCAGGGCGCTGTCCTTCATATCATCCGAGTTGAAGATGATCACCTTAGCGCCTTGCGCCAGCAGTTCTTCTGCGAGCTGTGCGGGAGTCGTCCCGGCGCGATCGGCAGGATTGACTTTATCGATATAGATCATCTCGGATCCGGGCAGCTTCTCTTGAATATATAGACCGGCATCATAGTGCGCCTGGCTCCAACCATGATCATTGTAGGGGCCTACCAATAGCATACCAAACTTGAAGGCTTCAGCCGCAGGGGCAGTAGGCTCTTCGGCGGCAGGTTCAGTCGCAACCGGTTCCTCTGTTGCTCCGCCGCCACAGGCAGCCAGGATCAAGGATGCAACGATCAACAGGCTGGTCAGAATCCATAGTGTCTTAGATTTCATTACTTACTCTCCTCTTTAGGTTTAGAAACGGCTCATGTTTCATTGATTGTTTCACTGAATTGATATTTTGTTCGGGCGAACTGGAAGATATTTTGGCTAACTTCTCCTTTCTACCGAGTATCATCATCAATCATAAAAACAAAGATATTTTTCGTCTATTGTGCTTTGTCTTGAGTTTGCGTGACAATCGTCAGGTATCTATCCTTCTACGGTATTCGATGCCGGTTCGCTCGTTGGCTTCACCCCGGCCATCATCAAGCCGAGCTGTTCGACCGAGGCTTCTCCCCGGTTTACAATGCCGATAATCTGGCCTTCGTACATGACCGCAATACGGTCCGAGAGATTACGGACTTCATCCAGGTCCTCTGAGATGAGCAGGGTGGCTGTGCCTTCGGAGCGTTGGGCACTCAGGCATTGGTGAATGTACTCTGTGCTGCCAATA
Source organism: Chloroflexota bacterium (assembly GCA_017860725.1). Classification (GTDB taxonomy): domain Bacteria; phylum Chloroflexota; class Anaerolineae; order Anaerolineales; family UBA4823; genus CTSoil-045. Next base: position 13,634 of record JAGDMX010000029.1, read on the forward strand.
TCCACACCCCGGGTGGGCTGAGAGGCGATCAAGACGCTTGGCTTGCGAGAAAGCTCACGTGCCATGATCAGTTTTTGGATATTACCGCCGGACAGGTTACGCAAGGGTGTCTTGCGGGAAGGCGCCTTGATATCGAAATCGCGAATCAAATCCTGTGTGTGCTGGCCGATCTTTTGGAAGTTAAGAAAAGAGCCTCGCGAATAGGGCGGTTGGCCATGCTGCTCGATGATTAAATTCTCTTCTACAGTCAAATCTTTGACTACACCATCCAGGAAGCGTTCTTCCGAGATATAAGCCAGGCCCTGGTTGATTACTCTGTCCGGGCGCCAACCGGTTACATCTTGATCGTCGATCTGAATCTTGCCTTGAGTGGGTTTGCGCAGGCCGGCGATCACTTCCGCCAGCTCGCGCTGCCCATTACCGGACACACCGGCAATTCCCAGGATTTCACCCGCTTGCACTTGCAGGGAGACGCCTTTGACTGTTGGCAGCCCTTTGTCGCCGGTGACCCACAAATCGGTCAGGCGTAAACGCGGTTTGCCAAATTCCACCGGTTTCCGGTCAACCCGAAGCAATACCTCACGACCAACCATCAGTCGGGCAAGCTCGGGGCGGCTCGTATCGGCGGTGTGTAAAGTCTGGATCACGCGCCCGTTGCGCAGCACAGTCACGCGGTTGCTGATGGACAGCACTTCGTGCAGTTTGTGGCTGATAAAGATCAGGCTGTGGCCTTCAGCTTTCATCCGGTTGAGGGTGACGAACAAATCATCAACCTCTTGAGGTGTCAAGACTGCTGTGGGCTCATCCAGGATGAGCAAATCTGCGCCCCGGTATAGAGCTTTCAAGATTTCAACTCTTTGCTGCTCGCCTACCGAAAGCTGCCACACCATGGCCTGCGGATCTACTTTCAGTCCATAAGATTCAGCCAGGGCGATGGCCC
>JAGDMX010000181.1 GCA_017860725.1 Chloroflexota bacterium
CGGTAAACCTGGTCATGCTGGTATAACAGCACCGAATGATCGGCACGAATTTCGAAGAGCATCGAGGCAGGCGGGGCGCTGTGCCAGCGCCCAACCAGGTTAGGCTTGCGGGCGCAGGCGCACAAAGTAATCACAATAAGCCCATAAACCAGAAAACGTCTCATCCCTCCACCAAAGACAAAGCGATCTTTTCGGGTGTGATCGGCAGCTCTCTGGCACGCACGCCGACCGCCTCGAAAACAGCGTTGGCGATGGCCGGCGCCACCGGCACCAGTCCCATCTCGGCAATCCCTTTCACCCCGAACGGCCCGCTCAGTTCTGGCAGCTCTAATAAGATCACTTCAATATTCTCGGGGATATCGCGCGCCGTCGGGATCAGGTATTCGGTGAAGCTATCCACCCAGCGCTGGTTTTCTTTCAGGCACACATCTTCATACAAAGCATAACCCATTGCCATCACTGCGCCGCCCTCCACCTGGCCCTCCACCCCTGCCCGGTTAATCACTCGCCCTACATCATGGATGGCGACCATATCCTTGACTTCCACAGTCCCCAGCTCCGGGTCGACTTCCACACGCACCACATTGGCCCCAAAGGCGTGCATCATGTGCGGCATACCGATTGGCAGGTGTTCGGGAGTGCGCTCTGCGGGGTAGGGAAAGCTGAAGGTGGCACTGGCTCCTAACACAATTCCGTCCTCGGCGGCCCGCCCACAGAACTCGCTGACCGGCATCTGACGCCCATCGGGGAGTATTACCTGGCCCAAACGATACTCCAGCTTTGCCCGAGGCAGGTTAAGGGTACGTGCCGCATAATTCAGGGTTTCTTCGGTCAGCTTGTGCGCCGCCAGGATAACCGAGTTGCCGAGCAGGTAAGTCATGCGCGAGGCACAGGTGACCCCACCGTTGGGGGAGATGCGCGAGTCAACATCGATCGTATCCACAATCTGATAGGGGATACCAAGTGTTTCGGCGGCAATTTGCTCGACAGCAGTCTGCATCCCTTGACCGAGCTCGGGTGAGCCGAGGTAAACGATCAAACGCCCTTCAGGAGACCATTCAAGGCGGTTGGTCGAATCATCCGGGACACGGTGCCCCAACCCCATGGATTGCAGGCTGAGCGCGAAACCGACCCCGCTCTGCTTGCCGGGTGCGGCTGGAAGCTGGCGCAGGCGCTGGCGGGCTTGGTCCGCATGTGCTAAGATCAACGGCAGGCTCCTGGCTGTATCACCGACCTGTACGCGGGTGAAGAAATGATCTTCGGGCTGTAGTATATTCTTGCGGCGCAGCTCGAGCGGATCCATCGCCAGTCGGGAAGCCAGGATATCCAGCATGCTCTCGGTGGCGAAATGAGCCTGCGGGCTGCCGAAGCCGCGCATGGCGCCGGAATAGGGGCTGTTGGTGTATACGACACGTGTCAGCACACGTAGGTTGGGAATGTGATAAGCGCCTTGCACCATCTCGGTCAGCAACCCACCCACCGCAGGGCCGTAGGAAGCGTATGCACCAGTGTCCATATGAACAAGCGCCTCGAGGGCTATCAATGTACCATCGGCTTTAGCCCCCAGCTTATAGTGCAGCGTCGCCGGGTGTCTTTTGGGATGCGCCAGGAATGATTCCCAGCGGTTATTGAGGAAGCGGACCGGTCGTTTGGTGATCCAGGCAGCCAACCCGGCCAGGATGTGTAGCTCCGAATCCTCCTTGCCGCCAAACGCCCCACCCACCACCGCGCTCTTGACGCGCACTTGCTCATCCTGGAGTCCGCACGTCATCGCAATGTGATGCCGGTCATCGAATGGCTTCTGCGAGCTGACCACGACCGTTAGGGTTCCGTCTTCATCGAAATAAGCCAGAGAGGATTCAGCCTCCAGATAAGCCGGTGAAATACGGGGTACCTGGAAGGTCTCTTCCAGGATAACCTCTGCCTGGCTGAAACCTTCCTGCAGATCACCATCACTGACATCGTACTCACACAGCAGGTTGCCACCAGGGTGAACCTGCGGTGCTCCGGGTTGCAAGGCTTTTTCTGCATCGAAAACGGCCGGCAATGGCTCATATTCCACCTGAATTGCCGCCAGGGCTTTTTCAGCAGCGGTTTTGTCTTCGGTCACCACCAGCGCTATCGGTTCTCCCATGTGACGCACGATATCCATCGCCAATACCGGCTGGTCCTGCACCAGTGGACCATGAATTTTCTCACCGGGGATGTCTTTAGCGGTGATCACGGCCACAACTCCAGGGATCATCTGCGCCGGTGAGGGATCGATTGCCAGGATGCGGGCATGATGGTGAGGTGAGCGTAGCACAGCCCCAATACATACATGTTTGATGGGTATGTCGCCAACATACAATGCCTGTCCAGAAGCCTTTGTCCACCCGTCCTTGCGAGCCTCAGACTTGCCAATGGTGATCGTTTCAGGAGGCATGGCTAAGCTCCTTTTCGGCGTGATGAACTGCGGCGACCATTTTGGTATAACCTGTACAGCGGCATAAATTTCCCGACAAGGCCTCGCGGATCTGTTCATCGCTGGGATGTGGCGTATGCATCAGTAGATCATAGGCAGACAGGATGGCACCGGGTGTACAGTAACCACACTGCACTGCGCCAGCCTCCACAAAGGCTTGTTGGATGGGATGCAGCCTTTCCAATTGCTGGAGCCCTTCAATAGTAGTAACTTCCCGACCATCGGCCTGGGCGGCCAAAACCAGGCAGGAATTAACCAGTTTTCCATCCAGTAGGACTGTGCAGGCGCCACACTCACCTTCCTGGCCACAGGCATCTTTCACGCCAGTCAATCCCAGGTCGTCGCGCAGCAGATCAAGCAAGCTCCTGTTAGGCGCTGTCTGGATTTGTTGATAAGTACCATTCACCGTAATTTCAATTGTCAGCATGCGAGTCTCCATCATTGGATAATGACAAAAGGCCTCGTTTCACCAACACCTGGATGGCATGGCGGCGGTAAGCGGCCGATGCGCGCACATCGTCGATAGGCGCACAGGCCTGGGCGGCCAACCTCCCGGCTGCTCCCGCGGTGATTGGATCGATTTGCTGGCCGATCAAGAACTTTTCAGCCTCAGGGCAGCGGATGGCAGTAGGCGCTACCGCACCCAAGGCGATGCGCACATCCTGCACTGGACCGCCTCCATCCAATTGAAGGGCAAGAGCCACACTGGCAACTGAAACCGCCATCCCCTGGCGATTGCCCAGCTTAAGAAAGAGTGATCGCATTCCTCGCGGCAGGGCTTCAAAGCCAACACTCGTGATTATTTCGTCTGGTAACAGAGCTGTTTTGCCTGGAGCGAGCAGTAAGTCGCTGACTGCCATCCGCCGTTCACCGGAAGAGCCCGCCAGAACAACTTGTGCGTTTAATATCAGTAAAGGCGGCAAGGTATCGCCGGCAGGGGAAGCATTACCCAGGTTGCCTCCCAGGGTCCCGCGGTTGCGCGTTTGCCGGCAGCCAACCGTAGCGGCAGCCTGCGCCAACACGGGAGCATAATCATGTAATTGCCGGTCAGTTACCATCTGCTCATAAGTAGTTAGCGCACCGATGCTTATCCGGCCGTTAGAATGCTCAATGTACGCCAATGATTTTATCCGGCTTAAATCGACCAGGCGCTCTGTTTTTAGCTTGCCATGCCGCATTTGGGGAAGCACATCCGTACAGCCGGCTACCGGGCGACCATAACCATCGGAGAGCATCTGGCAGGCTTCAGCCAGTGTTTTAGGGACGACAAAATCAAACTCCTGCATATCATTCTCCGCTGCGAGTGTAGGGAACGGCGAATGCCCCCGGGAATTCCGCTCGGCGTGAGACGACCACCAGGGCAATGATCGTGACAATATAGGGAAGCATTAGGAGCAGCTCTGATGCAATCGGGATGCGCAGTGTTTGGAGGGAAAGCTGTAAAGCCATGGTAGCGCCAAAGAACAGTGCGCCCCACAAGCCACGCAGCGGATTCCAGCGCGAGAAGATCACGATAGCAATGGCGATAAAGCCGCGCCCGGCCGTCATCTGCGTCCAGAAGATGCCCAGGTTGGCCAGGGGCAGGTATGCGCCGCCAGCAGCCGCCAGTGCACCACCGATGATCAGGCCGAGATAACGCATCTTGTCAACGCTGATGCCGCGGGTATCGGCGGCATCAGGCCGTTCACCCACGCTGCGCAAGGCTAAGCCGAAACGCGTGCGGAATAAAACCACCTGCGCCACACCGACCAGGATGAAGGTCAGGTAGACCAAAATATTCTGGTTGAACAGGACCTCGCCCAGGATAGGAATCTTGCTGAGAAGTGGGATTGGCAGCTCCGGAAACATGTCGATCGTGGGCGGGATTGTGCGCAGCCCGAAAAACAAGCGGAACAGCAGGGTTGACAGGCCGCTGCCAAGGATGGTGATCCCCAAACCGGCAACTACCTGGTTGACCTTGGCGGTCACGCTAAAAAAGCCCATTAGCAAGCCCATTAATACACCGGTGATCAACGCTGCCAGAACGCCGGCCCATAAATTACCAGTGGCATAGGCACCTACAAAGCCGCTTAGCGCACCCATCAGCATGATTCCTTCCAGACCGAGGTTGAGCACTCCCCCACGCTCAGTAAATGTCTCACCGAGAGCAGCCATCAAAATGGGTGTAGCCAGGCGCACTGAAGCCGCCATCCACCCCACAACGAAAGTCATGGTTACCAATTCCAGGTTCATTTGGACGCCTTTCGGAAGAAATAGCTGCGTGCCAGGATCAGCAAGATGACACAGCCCTGGATCACATCCACCAGGGCGAAGGGCACCCCGGCATTGCGTTCCATAGCGTTCCCACCGGTTACCAGAGCGGCAAAGAATAAGGCTGAAACCAGCATACCCACCGGGTGTAGCTCGCCTAGCAGGGCTACTACGATGCCTAAGGAGCCAATACCCCGGGCAATCTCCTCGATCAGGCGGTAGTGCAGCCCAAATATCTCTCCCCAGCCGGCGATACCCGCCAGCGCTCCGCTCATACCGGTCACCAGGGCGATCATCAGCGCCACCTTCAACCCGATTTGTTTCGCTACGCGGTGGCTATGGCCAACGATTTCGGTGCGAAATCCCAGGGTGGTGCGCCAGAATACAATTGTGAGCACGACCATAATCACTGCCACCAGGAAGGAGATATTCAAGCGTGTCCCTGGGATCAGGCGCGTCAGGATCAACGAGTCGGCAATCAGTGGGGATTGCGGGAAGTTGAAACCCTGTGGATCGATCATCGGCCCATGCACCAGGTACGCCAGCAAGTAGATGGCGATGTAGTTCAGCATCGAAGTGGTGATGACCTCATTTGCGTGAGCATAAGCCTTCAGCAGCCCGGCGATCAAACTCCAGATCGTCCCGCCCAAAACCCCACCCAAGAAAGTCAGGGGGAGCAGCAACACCAGGGGCAACGTTTTGAAAGTCAGCGCTATCCAGGTGGATACGATTGCCCCAACAATGATTTGACCTTCTGCCCCGATGTTCCAGATCTGGCAGCGGAAGGAAATCGAGACCGAGATAGCGATCATGAGCAATGGAGTCGCCTTGACCAGGGTCTCTGCGAAACGGTCGACCGAGCCAAAGGCGCCGACGAGCAAGCTGGCATAAGCCTCTAGCGGATTGCGCCCGTTGAGTAATAATAGTAACGCGCCTATCAGCAGCGCAACGATCACCGACAATGCGGCTTGATAAAAATTACGCCAGACGGCTTTCCAGTTAATCCGTGATCTGGTTGAAACTTCCTGAACAGTAGCGGTCACGGTTGCACCTCCCGGCCCTCTAGCTCAAAGAGGGGTGTCCCGGCCATCATCATGCCGATTTTCTGTATATC
>JAGDMX010000182.1 GCA_017860725.1 Chloroflexota bacterium
CAGTGATTGGCATATATTTGTCGTCAGTTCGGGATACGAAAAAAGGGTGCTTTGGGAGGTTATTTTTCCGGAGGGTTTCTTTGGAAATCCGGCTACGCCACCCCATCAATGTGTCAGGATTTGTGATAAAAACTGCCTCGTGCGTTCCTCCTTGGGGGATTCAAAGATATCCTTTGGAGTCCCGCTTTCAACAATTAGCCCATCATCGAAGAAAAACATCCGGTCGGCTACCGCTTTGGCAAAACCCATTTCGTGAGTGACCACCAGCATGGTCATACCGCTGCGTGCCAGCCCAATCATCACATCCAACACTTCTTTGATCATCTCAGGGTCCAGGGCTGAAGTTGGCTCATCGAACATCATGATCTTTGGTTGCATCGCCAGCGCGCGGGCAATGGCCACCCGCTGCTGCTGACCACCGGAGAGCTGACCGGGGAACTTGTCGGCCTGCTCGGGGATACCTACACGCTCCAAAAGCTGCCTAGCCACTTCTTCGGCCTTCTGCTTCTTCCATTTACGCACCCAGATCGGTGAGAGAGTGATGTTCTGGATCACGGTCAGGTGCGGGAAAAGGTTGAATTGTTGGAAAACCATGCCAGTCTCAGTGCGGACCTTCTCGATATTACGCACATCGTGAGTGAGCTCGATCCCATCCACAATGATTTGCCCCTTTTGGTGCTCCTCCAGGCGGTTGATGGTGCGGATGAAGGTGGATTTACCCGACCCTGAAGGCCCGAAGATCACAATCACCTCTCCCTTACGAACTTCCATGGTGATGCCCTTGAGGGCATGGAAATGACCATACCATTTATGCACATCGTTGGCAATGATGATGGGTTGATTCTGGTCTATCTGTTCTGTCATAGCTGCATTCCAAGAAAAAAGATCGTTAGCGCTCACCCACACCCAGGGTAGATTCGACACGCTGGCTGATGTAGGACATCATATAGCTGAATATCCAGTAAATGAGGCTAATGAATAAATAAACCTCACGCTGGAAGCCAACATACTGCGGTTGAGCTAAAACGCTGCGGGCGATGCCCAATAGCTCCAATAAACCGATGATGGCTACCAGGGAGGTATCTTTGAACAGGGCGATGAACAAGCCCATTAATACCGGGATTACCAGGCGTAGCGCTTGTGGAAGAACAATAAAGATTGTGGTATGGAATCCGCTTAAACCTAGAGCATGCGATGCTTCGTATTGCCCTTTAGGAATGGCTTGCAAACCACCGCGCACAATCTCGGCCAGGTAAGCAGCGCTGAAAAGCGTGATACCGATCATAGCACGCAATACCGGATCCGGGCGGTCTTGCAATGAGAAGAAAAGCGGCACCATCGTGCTGGCCATAAACAGGATCGTTACCAGCGGTACCCCGCGCACCACTTCAATGTAAGTGATGCTTGCCCAGCGGATCGCCGGCAAGCTGGAGCGGCGTCCGAGAGCCAGCAGGATGCCCAATGGGAATGAAAACGAGATGCCGACAATCGTAAGCAGGAAAGTAAGCAGCAACCCACCCCATAGATTGGTTGGAACAATAGGGATGATCTCTTGCGGAGTGGCAAAGCCGCGCACCAGCAAGATAACTAGCGGAAAGTAAAGCACCCACAGAATTAATAGCCAGCGACGCAGGCGAATGCCAGCCCGACGGCCAACTATGAACGCAACTAGTCCAATGGCATCTAACGCGAGAAGCTGCCAGCGAATACTCGCCGCCAGTGCCGGGTACAGCGTCAGCAACAAAGGGACACCCAGAAGCACAACGCCTATCACCGAGCGGCGGCGCACCCACGCGCCCCAGGAAAGGCCCAGATTGGCCGCCAGCAAGTATAGACACGTCCACACCCTCCAGGTTTCCTCGGGTGGATACTGGCCGAGCATCAGCAGGCGAAAGTTAACCTGGATTACTTCCCATTCCGCTTCTGTCAACAGCCAGGTTAAAAATGGCTTTAGGATTGCGTAGATCAAGGCTAAGCCGGCAACCGTCAGTAGCGCGTTATACCAGGTGCTGAACAGGTTGCGGCGTAGCCAGCCGAGCAGCGTAAAGCGTTCAGTGGGTGGAGGCAGGATTTGAGCGCTTGAAGCGATTCCGTCGGTCATGAGTTCAGCGCTCCACCAACCGTACGCGGCGGTTGTACCAGTTCATAAATGCCGAAGTAAGCAGGCTGATTGTGAGATAGATGGCCATTACCAGGGTAATCACTTCAACCGCTCGACCGCTCTGGTTGAGGACGGTGCCCGAGACGTGAAATAGCTCCGGATAGCCAATCGCCACCGCCAGAGAAGAGTTCTTAGTCAAGTTGAGATACTGGCTGGTTAGCGGAGGGACGATCACACGCAGCGCTTGAGGCAGAACGATCAGCCTGAGGATCTGAAAACTGTTAAAGCCCAGGGATTTAGCCGCCTCCACCTGCCCGCGCGACACGGACTGGATACCGGCCCGCACGACATCAGCAATAAAGGCTGAGGTGTAGATGGCTAGCCCTAAGAGCAGCGCTAAAAACTCTGGGGAGAGCGACTTGCCCCCAGAGATACGCAGTCCCTGGACAAGCGGGGGATCCATCGTGAAGGGCGGCTGCGGGAGAGCAATCCATCCCAGAGAGACAATCAGACAGAAAACAACAAATGCCCACAGCCAGGCCAGCGGGGTACGCCCGGTTCGTCGACCATACCAGGACAGCCCGAAACCCACTGCCAGAGCGACAAGCAGGGCAAAGGCCAGAATCCAGAAAAACTGGACGGTTGTCTCAGTAGGGATACCCCAAGGGAAGACGATCCCGCGATTGGAGATCAGAATAGGTCCTGGCAGCTCAATCGCTTCCTTCACACGGGGGAACTTGATAAAGACTCCTGTGTATAAGAATATCAGCAGAACCAGCAGGGGGATGTTGCGCAGGAATTCGATGTAAGCCCGCGCAATCGATTGGATCAGAAAGTTGGTTGAGAGCCGGGCCACGCCAAAAATCACTCCCAAAATAGTGGCCAGGATGATGCCGATAATGGACACCATCAAAGTGTTGAGCATGCCTACCGTGAAAGCGCGCAGGAAGGTAGAGCTACGGTCGTAAGAGATGAGGTGCTCGCCGATATCGAAGCCGGAGGTGGAATTGAGGAAGTTTAAGCCTAGAGACATGCCCAGCTGGCGCAGGTTGTCCAGCATATTGCGCGCCAGGTAGTAGAAAAAGAAAGCCAGGGCGGCCAGGAATATAGCCTGTCCGATGACGCGCAGGACACGCTCATCCCGCCACCAGGGAATACCTTTTTGAGAGTGCGCGCTCCGGCTGTTTTGCATGGCAGAAGAACAGGACCCAGGCAGCGGAGATTTGCCTCCGCTGCCCGAATGATCACTTTAACTTGGAGACCGATTTACCGGAAAGGCGGTGAATAGAGCACACCGCCATCCTTATATAGACTGTTCAACCCGCGGGGGATGAAGGTGGGTGTCGCCTCCCCCAGGTTGCGATCGTATATTTCGGCATAGTTACCGACCAACTTGAGAACGTTATAAGCAAAATCATTGGTCAGGCCCAATTTGAGCCCCAGATCGCCTTCCAAGCCCAAGAAGCGCTTAATTTCCGGGTTCTCCGTGCTTGCACGCACATCATCTACATTAGCGGAAGAAACGCCATACTCCTCACCTGCGAAGGTGGCGAAGATTACCCACTTTACGATATCGAACCACTGGTCATCGCCGTGGCGCACAACCGGTCCTAAGGGCTCCTTGGACAGGGTAACATCCATGATCACATGCTCCTCTGGATTGGGAAGCAGGCCTTTAGCAACCGAACTCAGCTGCGATTTGTCCGAGGTGGCCGCGTCACAACGACCTTCGGCATAGGCTCCATAAGTGGCGTTGACATCATCAAAGACAGCCGGGGTGTAGCTGATGCCTTCGGTAGCCATGACATCCGCCAGGTTGAGCTCGGTGGTCGTACCCTTCTGGACACAGATGGTGCCCCCTTCCAGATCCTGCAAAGTTGTAATGCCGCTATCAACTGGCACCATAATTCCCTGCCCATCATAGAAGGTAACAGCCGTGAAATTTAGACCCAGCTCGGTATCTCGTACCAGCGACCAGGTCGTGTTGCGGCTGAGCACATCAATCTCACCAGTTTGCAGAACGGTGAAGCGCTCCTGGGTGGTCGTTGGGCGAAATTCGACCTTGGCCGGGTCGCCAAAGATCGCCGCGGCCAGAGCCCGGCAGAAGTCCACGTCGAATCCATTGAAAGCGCCTTGGGGATCCAGGAAACTGAAACCGGGCAATTGTCCATTGACGCCGCAGATGAGAGTGCCACGGGCTTGCACGGCTGCCAGCGTCTCGCCAAAGCCCGGTGCCTGGGCGACTTCGATTTGAACTTGAGGGGTAGCAGCGGGAGCTTCAGCAGGGACTTCGACCGTCACGATGACAGTCTCTTTGACTACGACAGTCTCTTTGACTGGTTCTTGAGAAGTGGTTTCGCCCCCCTCTCCAGGGGCGGGCGTGTTGTTGCAGGCCGCCAGGACCAACGCAACGATCGCCAAAACGACAAACAGGGTATAGCCTTTTCTAAACATGCTCCTCTCCTTTGGCTTGCTGAGTCATAAAATGCGATAGACGGACAGTCTCGGAGCGATCGTTCTGATTCTTACGAACAAGCACCTCCTTTCATCCTGGCTGCCAGGCGCTGATCGATTTATCTTGCTTGCTGGTTTTGGAGCATTCCTATTTGAGCCGGGTAGCGATATCAAACTGCATTGCTGCCCGAACCTGAAAGTTAATGAACAATTATAAAGGAAAAACTGTGACGCGTACAAGGAATTGGTTAAAACGTGTCCTTGATTACGATCCAGCTCGATAGATTCCCCGACAAACGACCAATAGATTTCATGACAAATGTCACTATACCTCAAGGAGGGGGTAGATTATATTTATTGCAAATCATTTGCAGTAATACCGGATCTCATCTCAAAAATGCGAGGTTAGGAACACCCTCTCACCTAATTATTGAGAGAACTTCTACAAATTCTCTGTGAATACCTAGATGCCCGACCTTTATCTACAAGCCAGCCAACGATTACATGCCCAGGGCGGGAGGATGACTACCCAGCGGCGCCTGATTCTAGCCTCTCTGGATGCCCTGGATACGCATCCCACTGCCGAAGAGCTACACGCCATCGCAGTGCAGCAGGACCCCAGCCTGAATCTCTCCACTGTGTACCGCACCCTGCGCTGGCTCGAGCAGGAAGGCTTGGTCAGCACCCGGCGGTTTGATGAACCCCGCCGCCAGGATCGTTTCGATCCAATGCTGCCCAGCCAGCATCATCACTTCATTTGTAAGTCGTGTAAAAACGTGATCGAATTCGACCTCCCTGCCCTTGGCGATATCCAACAGGATTTCGAACACCTGCACCAGGTGCGGATAGAAAGCGCCAGCGTTGTCTTTTACGGTCTGTGTACTGCTTGCAACCGACAAAACGGACCGGTTGAATCCGAGGCAGAACGTGAACTGTCACAGCGCACCTGATCAGATCAACCTGGCACCCGGCGGCAGTATTGCCCTGGTTGGACATCCCAACGTAGGAAAATCGGTGCTTTTCCAGCGCATGACTGGGCAGCGTTCCATCGTAGCCAACTACCCAGGAACCACAGTGGAAATCACTCGCTCGCCGGCGCGCCACCTGCCAGGTACTACCCTGGTCGATACCCCCGGTGTAGTCACCTTCCCCCCTCGCTCAGAAGATGAGCGGGTAACTGCTCAGGTGCTGTTCGACGAGTCGCTGCGAGCGATCCTGCAGGTGGGTGACGCCAAGAACCTGCGCCGCACACTATTAC